>NZ_JANEWI010000080.1:0-1096 GCF_028069775.1 Citrobacter sp. Igbk 17
ATCTTAACTGCCTGTAATGACGCATTATGGTTTTTCGTTATAAAAACCCTAATCTCTACAGAACGATTTTTGTCAGAAACCCCTTTAATGGTAAAGTCCCCTGATAATGTAGTATATTTACCATTTGAACCAACTATCGTTTCTGATACTAATACAACCCCGTTGTTCAAAACAACATCAAAATTACCAATTTTCTGAGTATCTACCGAATCACTAAAAATCCTCACCTCAAATTTATAATTGCCATTTGGTAAATTCTGATATGGCCCAAATGAGAGGTAGCCCTCTGAATTCTTAACTTTCTTAGTAATGGTACAGTCACTACTATGAGTGCCGATTTGTGTGGGTAGTTGACATCCATTCCAGGTATAATTGCCAAATTCAGCATTAAAAATTGGCCAAATTGGTTTTGCCATCCAAATGTCAGTACCATCAACATGGTCCAGAAGCACACCGTTATTCCATTTAATATGGTCGACTAACTGTCCATCCTTATCATCGTCGCGATTAACAAGATAAAAAACATTTTGAGTTGGGGATATATTAAAATATGAGGGACGAGAAAGCCATTGCATAGGTAAAAAATACCCCATATTACTCATTCGCAACTCACCGTAGCTAAGCTCAGGAATTATGACGTTTAACGGCAGAATATGCCAAAAATCATTTCCAAAAACATTCTTAACATTGTATCTTTTTGATAAATCATTTAAAGATATACGCAAATCAGAATTATGTTTTTTATATACGTTATTATTTATAGGTGAAGACGATAAAGTAGCAACACAAAACCACGTCGAGGATAGACATACAAACGTCAAAACAACGAGAAAACTTAAATTACTGCCTAGTAAAAATCTATTTCTGACAAACCTTACCAAATCCATTAAAAAACATAACTTTATTACAAATAAAGCCCAAAGAGCATGTCTGGATGAATCAGGATTAAGAAGACAAATTGCAAGAGTAGTAATACACAATCCAATAAAAGCAGACGTTTTCAGAACATGCCAAAAAAGAATATCGTTCCCAATTCGTCTCATAAAGATATTTTTTACAACATCAATCAATGACACAAAAATGTAGCCACTAAAAA
>NZ_JANEWI010000082.1:0-1024 GCF_028069775.1 Citrobacter sp. Igbk 17
GTAAATACAGTTAATTATCATAAAATCAATCAGTTAGTAAAAAATGAATTTAGACAATCACAGGCAATATGAGTCATTTCATCGCCCCAAATCATGCCCCTAACTGATTTTTGCCCCCAAATTTGCCCCCAAAAAAGTAACAATGGGTAGTGGTTTATCGGCCATATAACAGCCTCGAAAAGGTAGCAAAACGTAATGGAATATTAGTGGTGTGGAGGTTCAAATACTCTCGTACTAACCAATATCCTATACTTTCAGTCTGACAGTTAACTGGAGGTTTCTATGTGTGGACGCTTTTCACAGTCAATGACACGTGAAGACTATCTCGCCCTGCTCTCAGATGAAGCTGAGCGCGATATTCCATACGATCCAGAACCCATCGGGCGTTTCAACGTAGCGCCAGGCACCAAAGTTCTGCTTCTGAGTGAACGTGATGAACAACTGCATCTTGATCCAGTTATCTGGGGTTACGCCCCTGGGTGGTGGGATAAATCACCGCTAATTAACGCAAGGTCTGAAACTGCGGCCACCAGCAGAATGTTTAAACCGCTCTGGCAGCATGGCCGCGCAATTTGCTTTGCTGATGGTTGGTACGAGTGGAAAAAGGAAGGCGATAATAAACAGCCCTACTTCATTCATCGGACCGATGGTCAGCCAATATTCATAGCGGCAATTGGCAGCACACCATTTGAACGAGGTGATGAAGCAGAAGGTTTTCTGATAGTTACAGCTGCAGCTGACAAAGGACTGCTTGATATTCACGACAGGCGACCGCTAGTACTATCGCCAGATGCAGCTCGCGAATGGATGAGGCAGGATGTTGGAGGGAAAGAAGCTGCGGAAATTGCAGTCGACGGTGCCGTGCCGGCTGAAAAATTTATATGGCACGCCGTAACACGTGCCGTTGGGAATGTTAGGAATCAAGGACCAGAGTTAATAGACGCTATCCGTTGATACAGCGTGAGAAAATGCCTGTTTTGAGCGAGAGGCAGAAGTTCGTAACCATAACCACATCGTGTGTATC
>NZ_JANEWI010000083.1:0-919 GCF_028069775.1 Citrobacter sp. Igbk 17
TGATTCAGACTCTGGGCTGCTCCCCGTTCGCTCGCCGCTACTGGGGGAATCTCGGTTGATTTCTTTTCCTCGGGGTACTTAGATGTTTCAGTTCCCCCGGTTCGCTTCATTACGCTATGTATTCACGNAATGATAGTGTGACGAATCACACTGGGTTTCCCCATTCGGAAATCGCCGGNTATAACGGTTCATATCACCTTACCGACGCTTATCGCAGATTAGCACGTCCTTCATCGCCTCTGACTGCCAGGGCATCCACCGTGTACGCTTAGTCGCTTAACCTCACAACCCGAAGATGTTTCGTAAAACANCACCGTGTTGCGAAAATTTGAGAGACTCGAACACACCGCTTTTCATTTCTTATTACGGAGAAATGAAACAGTGTGTCGTTTCAATTTTCAGCTTGATCCAGATTTTTAAAGAGCAAAACTTCGCAGTGAACCTTTTCAGGTACACTCTGAAGTTTTCTTGTGTTTTTGCAGTAAAGATGGTGGAGCTATGCGGGATCGAACCGCAGACCTCCTGCGTGCAAAGCAGGCGCTCTCCCAGCTGAGCTATAGCCCCATCGTAGTTATCTCATTCACCTTAATTTTTGTTGAAGCAAGGCGTGGTGACACGAAGCATACTGAAGTATGTGAGTGTCGCCGCAACGCGGCATCAGCAAAAATTTGGTAGGCCTGAGTGGACTTGAACCACCGACCTCACCCTTATCAGGGGTGCGCTCTAACCACCTGAGCTACAAGCCTGCAGAGATTTTCTTACTGCTAATTTTCATCAGACAATCTGTGTGGACACTACAAAGAACGTTTCTTTAAGGTAAGGAGGTGATCCAACCGCAGGTTCCCCTACGGTTACCTTGTTACGACTTCACCCCAGTCATGAATCACAAAGTGGTAAGCGCCCTCCCGAAGGTTAAGCT
>NZ_JANEWI010000084.1:0-902 GCF_028069775.1 Citrobacter sp. Igbk 17
GCTTTCGATATCAGCGCGCAGTGCTTTTGCACTATCAACATCCTGTGCAGCATCGATGCGTTCGCGGAAATCATCAGCCAGTGAATCGATATTTACCGATGATTCCTGTGCGCTCTGAGTGGTTGTGACGGTGTCACCTGAGATATCAGCCAGGTTAACGTGTTTCGGTGCTGGGTTAATCTCTTTCTCAGTGCGTGGCTCAACTTCATCTGGACTGTAGACGCCGAGGATGACTTCTGGGCAGTACAGGCGAGCCCAGTACTTCACTGCCAGATAAGCGATCTGCTGCTTCGGCGCTGTTTTCCACAGTGGCGAGTTACGTGTGGTGATATCTGCCAGGTAGATTGGCTCGCCCCAGGTGATTTCGTCTTCTCCGCGCAGTACGGCACCAACCCGGATAAACAGACCTAATTCATCACGGCCGTCTTTTTTCCCGGCGATCTTCTCCCAGTCACCGCCATATTCGTAATGGAAGCGACCAATAATGGCGCTGGAACTGGAAATCACTGCGTTAACCAGCTGCGCTTCGTAACCAAGAACGCCATTCACCAGGTGCGTTTTCTGGGCAACTGCATATGGGTTCATTCCCCACTGCATAGCCTGCATGACGATAGCCATACAGTCGGCAGGTTTCCCCGCCAGGTGTTTGGGAACAGTGACGGCAGACTGCGCCATCAATTCAGCGAAAGAAGTAAGCTGGCCGAGCGCCTGCACGTTGAATACAGCGTTGCTGGCGGAAATGGTGTTAGGAGCCTGCTCAGTCGTAATGATGTTGGTATTTTGCATGGTCAAATCCTCCCTTAAGCCAGACGCAGCGCTTCAAGGCGGCGCAGGTCGAAGTCGTTCAGTTCGTCGGTGTAATCAGCGGTGATCGGTGCTGGCCATTCGCCAGTGTCAAAGCC
>NZ_JANEWI010000085.1:0-648 GCF_028069775.1 Citrobacter sp. Igbk 17
TACGTTCGCCCGCTCCGTCAGAAGCAGGTTCAAAGCCATACTTAATACGTACATCTGATCCATTCCACTGTACAGATCCGTTTCTTCCATTGATGTTTCCATCCTCAACAAAAGCAAAGTTGGCAGCTACAGAAGCATCGCTGGTTATCTGGATTAGGGCGCGGCGGATAGAACCACCATCGAAATTGGCAAAGAACTGGGCTTCACACCTGCTGGTGTCGTTAGTAGCAATTCTTGATACTAATAATGGCCCTTGTGTATTAGCTAATGACCCATCGGGAACATTTTTAATCATGCCAATATTGGCATTACCAGTAGCTGAGCTTGTGAATAAACCACCAGTAAACACCTGAGGTGCAGACCAGGCGTTAGCTCCGCTCAGTAGCGGGATCGAATTACCACTGGTTCCGATACTGGTAGTGGCTGCACTGGTTAATTCCAAACCGGTGCGTGCAGTCGCTGGATTGTTCCCTCCCGTGCCTCCTTGAGTAACACTTAACGGCGTCGTCAGCCCTGTAAGGCTGGTAATATCTGAGTTGTTCCCTTTTTTAGCCTTGTCACTGACGCTGTTTATTAACTTTTTCGCTGATGGTCCTGTTGTCTGGCTGGTATCAGGGAGCGTAATGGTTACATCACCATCTGCAGTGA
>NZ_JANEWI010000086.1:0-648 GCF_028069775.1 Citrobacter sp. Igbk 17
TACGTTCGCCCGCTCCGTCAGAAGCAGGTTCAAAGCCATACTTAATACGTACATCTGATCCATTCCACTGTACAGATCCGTTTCTTCCATTGATGTTTCCATCCTCAACAAAAGCAAAGTTGGCAGCGACTGAATCATCCTTAATTATCTGTATAAGCGCCCGTCGCCATGAATTATTGTCAAAACTGGCAAAGAACTGAGCCTCACACCTGCTGGTGTCATTAGAGGAAATTCTTGAAATTAATAATGGCCCCTGCGCATCAGCCAATGACCCGGTAGAATAGTTTTTAGTCATTTCAATATTCGAATAATCCAAATCCGAATAGGTGAAAAGACCACGAGTAAAAGTCTGCCTACCCGACCACGTATTTCCCCCGCTAAAAAGAGGGATGCAATCGCCGCTAGTTCCGATAGGGGTAGTGGCCGCACTGGTTAATTCCAAACCGGTGCGTGCAGTCGCTGGATTGTTCCCTCCCGTGCCTCCTTGAGTAACACTTAACGGCGTCGTCAGCCCTGTAAGACTGGTAATATCTGAGTTGTTCCCTTTTTTAGCCTTGTCACTGACGCTGTTTATTAACTTTTTCGCTGATGGTCCTGTTGTCTGGCTGGTATCAGGGAGCGTAATGGTTACATCACCATCTGCAGTGA
>NZ_JANEWI010000087.1:0-577 GCF_028069775.1 Citrobacter sp. Igbk 17
CTATTATCCCTATATTATTTATGGAAAATATTCTCCAAAGTAGTTTCAAATGAGTAAGCCTGCCAAAATCCCTTCCAAATATTTATAACTGATCAAACAATTAAGTTATTTATAAAGCTGGGTTCGAAAATTATCTGGCTTTTTCAGGCTGTTTTTATTAGGATTCCTCTTACCTGATGATTAATTGTACCGATTGTTTGGTGCCTAAATGATAAGTGATTTCGATAGTATGAGGTTAGCAATGCCTTCTGGAAACCAGCCTGCGCGCAGAGATCCCGCGATGAAACGTAAAGCATGGTTCACCGTGTTTCTGGGCTCCGCCGTGTTCTGGATCGTGGTTGCTCTGGTGGTCTGGAAAGTGTGGGGGTAATTGATGTCCACACAGGAACAACCGTCCACTGTTACACCTGCTCATCATGATAATGAGCAAGCGAATGAAACCGTTGTAGAAAAAAAACAGGATATTCCCGCTTCGTGGGATCTTTCATCTGAGCAACGGGCATTTATTGATCTATTTATTGAAGATGATAAGCAAGAACAATAAGCAATACGTTTTTTATAATAATAAGTATTAGCG
>NZ_JANEWI010000088.1:0-563 GCF_028069775.1 Citrobacter sp. Igbk 17
AATAGAGAGTGAAAAACCCGCCGTAGCGGGTTTAAATAGAGAAATTGATTACTATGATGTAACCCTAAAGTTCTATGAAACTCTTCTATATCACCCGAACCACAGCCTTTTCATTTCTCCACGGCAGAAGAAGTAAAGAAAAAAACGTCATTTTTATAACCACACCTAACGTGATGAGAAGAGCCAGTTTTATGTTATACGCCCCAGTCACATCTAAGTGGCTCAAAACTTGCCAGGCATTTATTGCAGCCAGTGAGAGAAGAACCACGTAATATTTTAATAGTCGAGTTCTTTCCCAGCACCCTCTTGTTTTTGCCCAATCAATCAATACGGCATAAAACGCAATGCAGATGATAATAGCATCAGCACCCTTACCGTAAATGTAGACACTCAAGATACCCGCAAGTACCAGCAATGTGATTAACGTGCCACATAAAGCCTTAATTAAGAGCGTCTTAATATTCATTTTCACCCACTAACCAGCCAAAATAAGTCATTTTAATAACCATCACCCCACATCTCGTCTATTGAAGCATGCTAGCAACGTCTTTGCTATCCACCAG
>NZ_JANEWI010000089.1:0-533 GCF_028069775.1 Citrobacter sp. Igbk 17
GCTGCTGTGGATCGGTGTCTTCCTGTTTCTCGGCGGCATGGCCGCCGGTGGTTGCAACAGCGCCGGCGGGCGGCTGGTCTCGGGTTGGTTCCCGCCCCAGCAACGCGGTCTGGCCATGGGAATCCGCCAGACCGCACAACCTTTGGGCATCGCCTCCGGCGCGTTGGTGATACCCGAACTGGCCGAACGCGGGGTGCACGCAGGGCTGATGTTTCCCGCCGTCGTGTGCACGTTGGCCGCGGTGGCCAGCGTGCTCGGTATCGTCGACCCACCGCGAAAATCCCGCACGAAAGCCTCCGAACAGGAGCTGGCCAGCCCTTATCGGGGATCGTCGATCCTGTGGCGGATACACGCGGCGTCGGCGTTGCTGATGATGCCGCAGACGGTGACCGTGACGTTCATGTTGGTCTGGCTGATCAACCACCACGGCTGGTCGGTCGCGCAGGCCGGTGTCTTGGTGACCATATCGCAGCTGCTGGGGGCGCTGGGCCGGGTCGCGGTCGGCCGCTGGTCGGACCATGTCGGGTCACGCA
>NZ_JANEWI010000009.1:0-136953 GCF_028069775.1 Citrobacter sp. Igbk 17
AATTTGTATTAAATAATGATTACAGGACTTGCTAAACAAAAAACTGTGAGCTACCCAGCAATAGTGACTCTTTATCTGTCCATAATTTTGTCCCGCCGACTGGTTAAAAGATCGTGTAGATTTAAATAAATATCCTATCATTTGTAGTAACGGCAATTACTCATTGAAAAACATATCGTTAACATGGTGTTCACTAGTCGCGCTAGCGATAAACACTATTAACATTAAAATTGAAAATTGATTTAAATCAATGTTTAAAACTTGGTAAACCTCACCAAATGAGGTTAAATTGCTGCAGATCAAATTGGTCTGAAAGTGATAAATTAGCTATAAATTGATCACTATCGAAAAATGCAAATTTACCTCGATAAAAACCTGTTTATTGTAAGGATTTTACGGCGTAATATAATTGCGGGATCAATTTGAGTGTTTTATTAACATGTTTGTAACTTTTCATCATTGTCCTTTCTTCAAATGAGAAGAAAGAGCAGCGGGGGAAGGAAGCAAATAAATTTGTATTGGGGCATGCGTGTGACCCTTTCTAACGGGGTTCACTCTCGGAGTCTTCATGCGATGAGCAAGGAGTCATGATGTTAGATATAGTCGAACTGTCGCGCTTACAGTTTGCCTTGACCGCGATGTACCACTTCCTGTTTGTGCCACTGACGCTCGGTATGGCGTTCTTGTTGGCCATCATGGAAACGGTCTACGTCCTTTCCGGCAAACAGATTTATAAAGATATGACCAAGTTCTGGGGCAAGTTGTTTGGTATCAACTTCGCTCTGGGTGTGGCAACCGGTCTGACCATGGAGTTCCAGTTCGGGACTAACTGGTCTTACTATTCCCACTATGTAGGGGATATTTTCGGTGCGCCGCTGGCGATTGAAGGTTTGATGGCCTTCTTCCTCGAATCCACCTTTGTAGGTCTGTTCTTCTTCGGCTGGGACCGTTTGGGTAAAGTCCAGCATATGTGTGTCACCTGGCTGGTGGCGCTGGGTTCTAACCTGTCCGCACTGTGGATTCTGGTTGCGAACGGCTGGATGCAAAACCCAATCGCTGCGGATTTCAACTTTGAAACCATGCGTATGGAGATGCTGAGCTTCTCTGAACTGGTGCTCAACCCGGTTGCTCAGGTGAAATTTGTTCACACTGTGGCTTCTGGTTATGTTTGTGGCGCGATGTTCGTTCTGGGTATCAGCTCCTACTATATGCTGCGCGGCCGTGACTTCGCGTTTGCTAAACGTTCTTTTGCTATCGCTGCCAGCTTTGGTATGGCTGCCATTCTGTCTGTTATCGTTCTGGGTGATGAATCTGGTTACGAAATGGGCGACGTGCAGAAAACCAAACTTGCTGCTATTGAAGCCGAGTGGGAAACCCAACCTGCACCGGCATCCTTTACGCTGTTCGGTATTCCGGACCAGGATGCGCAGGAAAACCATTTTGCGATTCAAATTCCTTATGCGTTGGGCATCATCGCTACCCGCTCTGTTGATACACCGGTCATTGGTCTGAAAGATCTGATGGTGCAGCACGAAGAGCGTATCCGTAACGGGATGAAAGCGTATCAGCTGCTGGAAGAACTGCGCGCAGGCTCTACCGATCAGGCTGTTCGCGACCAGTTCAACAGCATGAAGAAAGATCTGGGATATGGTCTGCTGCTGAAACGTTATACAGATAAAGTGACTGATGCGACTGAAGCGCAAATCCAGCAAGCCACGAAAGACTCTATCCCTCGTGTTGCGCCGCTGTACTTCGCATTCCGTATTATGGTGGCGTGCGGCATCCTGATGCTGGCTATCATTGCTGTGTCCTTCTGGACCGTGATTCGTAATCGTATCGGCGAGAAAAAATGGCTGCTGCGCACAGCGCTGTATGCGATTCCGCTGCCGTGGATTGCCATTGAATCTGGCTGGTTTGTCGCAGAATATGGCCGTCAACCGTGGGCGATAGGTGAAGTGTTACCGACAGCCGTGGCGAACTCTTCGCTGACTGCGGGTGATCTCATCTTCTCGATGCTGTTGATTTGCGGCCTGTATACCCTGTTCCTGGTGGCTGAACTGTACCTGATGTTCAAGTTCGCACGCCTTGGGCCGAGTAGCCTGAAAACCGGTCGTTATCACTACGAGCAGTCTACTGTGACTACTCAGCCGGCACGCTAAGACAGGAGTCGTCAAATGATCGATTATGAAGTATTGCGTTTTATCTGGTGGCTGCTGGTTGGCATTCTGCTGATTGGTTTTGCGGTCACTGATGGCTTCGACATGGGGGTGGGCATGCTCACCCGTTTCCTCGGTCGTAATGATACCGAGCGTCGAATTATGATTAACTCCATCGCCCCGCACTGGGACGGTAACCAGGTATGGCTTATCACCGCGGGTGGCGCATTGTTCGCTGCATGGCCGATGGTGTACGCTGCTGCGTTCTCCGGTTTCTACGTGGCGATGATCCTGGTACTGGCGTCATTGTTCTTCCGTCCGGTCGGTTTCGATTACCGCTCCAAGATTGAAGATATGCGCTGGCGCAACATGTGGGACTGGGGCATCTTCATTGGTAGCTTCGTTCCGCCGCTGGTTATCGGCGTTGCGTTTGGCAACCTGCTGCAAGGTGTTCCGTTCCACATGGATGAGTACATGCGTTTGTACTACACCGGTAACTTCTTCCAGTTGCTGAATCCGTTTGGTCTGCTGGCAGGGATTGTGAGCGTAGGGATGATCATCACTCAGGGCGCAACCTATCTGCAGATGCGTACCGTAGGTGAACTACACCTGCGTGCACGTACCACCTCACAGGTTGCGGCGCTGGTGACTCTGGTTTGCTTCGCACTGGCCGGTGTTTGGGTTATTTACGGGATTGATGGTTATGTGGTGACTTCCGCACTGGATCACCACGCGGCCTCTAACCCGATGACCAAAGAAGTGGTGCGTGAAGCGGGCGCCTGGATGGTGAACTTTAATAATGCACCTATCCTGTGGCTGGTTCCGGCGTTGGGCGTGGTTCTGCCGCTGCTGACCATTCTGACTTCTCGTATGGAGAAAGGGGCCTGGGCGTTCATCTTCTCCTCACTGACGTTAGCCTGCATCATCCTGACTGCCGGTATCGCAATGTTCCCGTTTGTGATGCCGTCCAGCACCATGATGAACGCAAGTCTGACCATGTGGGATGCCACCTCCAGCCAGAGAACATTGAACCTAATGACCTGGGTTGCGGCGGTGTTTGTACCGATTATTCTGCTCTACACCAGCTGGTGTTACTGGAAGATGTTCGGTCGCATCACTAAAGAAGATATTGAAAGCAACACCCACTCTCTGTACTAAGTAAGGAGCTAAAAATGTGGTATTTCGCATGGATTTTGGGAACGCTTCTTGCCTGTGCATTTGGGATAATCACAGCACTGGCGCTTGAGCACGTTGAATCAGGCAAAGCCGGACAAGAAGAAAGTTGATGACCAACATTATCGCGATGGTATACAACGCGATGGATAAGCGCCCCTTGCGGGCGCTTTCCTTTGTGCTGGCAATCGTGTTGGCTGGTTGCATATTCTGGGATCCGTCACGTTTCGCGGCCAAAACCAGTGAGCTTGAGATCTGGCATGGCTTCCTGCTGATGTGGGCGGTCTGCACTGGCATCATTCATGGCGTTGGATTTCGTCCTCGTGCGGTGCACTGGCAGGGCATCTTCTGCCCGCTTATCGCAGATATCGTCCTCGTTGTTGGTCTTATTTTCTTCTTCTTTTGAATAAGAAACATCCTTAAATATTTATGGGCTTGCATAAGCCCATAATTTTTTACTCTCCGTTTACTTTCCCCCATTCCAAAGCATCATTCCCGCGCGTATAGTAGCGAAGTTTGAAAGCACTACCGGGATGTACAGTGAAGACAGCGCGATATACAACGACATTCTTGATGCATCGCGGCGGCAAGAACGCGAGTCACCAGGCGTTTACAAAGATAAGCGACTGGTGTGAGTGGACGAAGCCAACAAAGAGGCAGTAAGAATGAATAAGTATATATTTCGATGGCCGGTTCGTGTCTATTATGAAGACACCGATGCCGGTGGGGTGGTTTACCACGCCAGCTATGTTGCTTTTTATGAGCGAGCACGCACAGAGATGCTGCGTCATCATCACTTCAGTCAGCAGGTGCTGTTGGCAGAACGTGTAGCCTTTGTGGTGCGCAAGATGACCCTGGAATATTTTGCGCCAGCCCGGCTCGACGATATGCTCGAAGTCCAAACCGAAATTACGTCAATGCGTGGCACCTCATTGGTTTTCACGCAACGCATTGTCAACGCAGAGAACGTCGTGCTGAATGAAGCCGAAGTTCTGATTGTTTGCGTTGATCCACTCAAAATGAAGCCTCGTGCGCTTCCCAAGTCTATTGTCGCGGAGTTTAAGCAGTGACTGACATGAATATCCTTGATTTGTTCCTGAAGGCAAGCCTTCTGGTTAAACTTATCATGTTGATTTTGATTGGTTTCTCAATCGCATCCTGGGCCATTATTATCCAGCGGACCCGTATTTTGAATGCCGCCTCACGTGAAGCAGAAGCGTTTGAAGATAAGTTTTGGTCTGGTATCGAATTATCGCGTTTGTACCAGGAAAGCCAGGGGCGCCGGGATAATCTGGCCGGTTCGGAACAAATTTTCTACAGTGGATTCAAAGAATTTGCGCGCCTGCATCGGGCAAATAGCCACGCGCCGGAAGCGGTTGTTGAGGGGGCATCCCGTGCGATGCGTATCTCTATGAACCGCGAACTGGAAACGCTGGAAACGCATATTCCGTTCCTGGGAACCGTCGGCTCCATCAGCCCATACATTGGTCTGTTCGGTACCGTTTGGGGGATCATGCACGCATTTATCGCGCTGGGCGCGGTAAAACAGGCAACCCTACAAATGGTTGCACCGGGTATCGCGGAAGCGTTGATTGCAACAGCCATTGGCCTGTTTGCGGCAATCCCGGCGGTTATGGCTTACAACCGACTGAATCAGCGCGTGAACAAGCTGGAACTGAATTACGACAACTTTATGGAAGAGTTCACCGCGATTCTGCACCGCCAGGCGTTTACCGTTAGCGAGAGCAACAAGGGGTAAACCATGGCCAGAACGCGTGGACGAGGTCGTCGCGAACTCAAGTCCGAAATCAATATTGTACCGTTGCTCGACGTACTGCTGGTCCTGCTGCTGATCTTTATGGCAACAGCGCCAATCATTACACAGAGCGTGGAAGTCGACCTGCCGGATGCGACTGAGTCGCAAGCCGTCAGTAGCAACGACGAACCTCCGGTCATTATTGAAGTTTCCGGTGTTGGACAATACAGCGTGGTGGTTGAAAAAGACAGGATGGATCAACTACCACCAGAGCAGGTTATTGCGGAAGCGAAGAGCCGCCTGCAGGCCAACCCGAAAACGGTCTTTTTAATCGGTGGTGCGAAAGACGTGCCTTATGATGAAATAATTAAAGCGCTGAACTTGTTACACAGTGCAGGCGTGAAATCGGTTGGCTTAATGACGCAGCCAATCTGATGTCTGCGTATTCCTGGCTTGAAAGATAGCGCGTAACAGGCGAACAGTTTTTTGGGAACCGAGAGTGTCAAAGGCAACCGAACAAAACGACAAGCTCAAAAGGGCGATAATTATTTCAGCGGTGCTGCATGTCATTTTATTTGCGGCACTGATCTGGAGTTCGTTCGATGAGCACATTGATGCTTCAGCCGGCGGTGGTGGTGGCTCGTCCATCGACGCCGTTATGGTCGATCCTGGTGCTGTTGTTCAACAGTACGACAGGCAGCAGCAACAGCAGGCAAGTGCGAAACGTGCAGAAGAACAGCGTGAGAAACAGGCGCAGCAGCAGGCCGAGGAGCTTCGTGAGAAGCAGGCGGCAGAGCAAGAGCGTCTGAAACAGCTGGAGAAAGAACGTTTAGCGGCGCAGGAAAAAGTGCGCGAGCAGGCGGAACAGCAGAAACAGGCTGAAGCCGCTGCGGCGAAAGCACAGGAGCAACAGAAGCAGGCTGAAGAAGCTGCGGCGAAGGCTGCAGCAGACGCGAAAGCCAAAGCAGATGCTCAGGCGAAACAAGCGGCAGATGCTGCGAAGAAAGCCGCTGCTGATGCCCAGAAAAAAGCTGAAGCTGAAGCTGCAAAAGCGGCTGCCGATGCTAAGAAGGTTGCTGAGGCGCAGGCTGCCAAGGCCGCCGCAGACGCCGCGAAGAAAGCGCAGGCTGAAGCCGCTAAACAAGCTGCGGCTGAAAAAGCTGCCGCTGAGAAAGCCGCTGCTGCTGCCGAAAAAGCGGCTGCCGCGAAAGCTGCCGCTGCTGAAAAAGCGGCTGCAGAGAAGAAAGCCGCCGCCGAAAAAGCCGCTGCAGATAAGAAAGCTGCCGCTGAAAAAGCTGCAGCCGATAAGAAAGCCGCAGCCGATAAAGCCGCCGCTGCGAAAAAAGCGGCCGCTGAAAAAGCTGCTGCCGCTTCGGGTGTTGACGACTTATTAGGTGACTTAAGCTCCGGTAAGAATGCGCCGAAATCAGGCGGTGGGGCGAAAGGAAACAATGCTTCCCCGGCGGGGAGTGGTAATACTAAAAATAATGGCGCATCAGGCGCGGACATCAGCAATTACGCCGGGCAGATTAAATCTGCTATTGAAAGTAAGTTCTATGACGCATCGTCCTATGCAGGCAAAACCTGTACGCTGCGGATAAAACTGGCTTCTGATGGCATGTTGCTGGATATTCAGTCTGAAGGTGGCGATCCCGCACTGTGTCAGGCAGCGCTTGCCGCAGCCCGACAGGCGAAGATTCCAAAACCACCAAGCCAGGCGGTATACGAAGTGTTTAAAAACGCACCTCTGGACTTTAAACCGTAAGCCAGGTTTCCCCGTTACGGCGGGGAAAACAATCTTCGGGAGTCGCTGAGTTCTGGTAGTTTTGTGTATTTGAGTTTGTTAACATTCTGCTAAATTATCGTGGGCGTTCCGTCCAGATAAGGGAGATATGATGAAGCAGGCATTACGAGTAGCATTTGGTTTTCTGATGCTGTGGGCAGCAGTGCTGCATGCAGAAGTACGTATCGAGATCACCCAAGGGGTAGACTCGGCACGCCCGATTGGTGTTGTCCCGTTCCAGTGGGCAGGGCCGGGCGCTGCACCTGAAGATATCGGTGGTATCGTAGGTGCTGACCTGCGTAACAGCGGTAAATTTAACCCACTAGACAGATCTCGTCTGCCTCAGCAGCCGGGGACTGCAGCTGAAGTTCAGCCTGCTGCATGGTCCGCTCTGGGTATTGATGCCGTCGTGGTAGGCCAGGTTACGCCAAACCCGGATGGTTCCTATAGCGTTGCATATCAACTGGTTGATACCGGTGGCGCACCAGGTACCGTACTGGCACAGAACACCTATAAAGTGAACAAGCAGTGGCTGCGTTATGCGGGGCATACTGCAAGTGACGAAGTATTTGAAAAACTGACCGGTATTAAGGGCGCATTCCGTACCCGTATCGCGTATGTTGTTCAGACGAACGGTGGTCAGTTCCCGTACGAATTACGTGTGTCTGACTACGATGGTTACAACCAGTTTGTCGTTCACCGCTCTCCGCAGCCGTTGATGTCTCCGGCGTGGTCTCCGGACGGTTCTAAACTGGCCTACGTTACCTTCGAAAGCGGTCGTTCAGCGCTGGTTATTCAGACGTTGTCCAACGGCGCAGTGCGTCAGGTTGCTTCGTTCCCGCGTCACAACGGTGCACCTGCGTTTTCTCCGGATGGCAGCAAACTGGCGTTTGCCCTGTCTAAAACCGGTAGCCTGAACCTGTACGTTATGGACATCGGTTCCGGTCAGATCCGTCAGGTCACTGATGGTCGTAGCAACAACACGGAACCTACCTGGTTCCCGGACAGCCAAAACCTGGCCTTTACGTCTGACCAGGCCGGTCGTCCGCAGGTGTATAAAGTTAACGTCAACGGCGGTGCTCCGCAGCGTATTACCTGGGAAGGTTCGCAAAACCAGGATGCTGATGTCAGCAGCGACGGTAAGTTTATGGTAATGGTAAGCTCGGCGAATGGTCAGCAGCACATTGCCAAACAAGATCTGGTAGCGGGTGGCGTACAAGTTCTGTCGTCAACGTTCCTGGACGAAACGCCAAGTCTGGCACCTAACGGCACTATGGTAATCTACAGCTCTTCTCAGGGGATGGGATCCGTGCTGAATTTGGTTTCTACAGATGGGCGTTTCAAAGCGCGTCTTCCGGCAACTGATGGACAGGTTAAATTCCCTGCCTGGTCGCCGTATCTGTGATAATAAATAATTGATTAATAAAGGAATCATTGAAATGCAACTGAACAAAGTGCTGAAAGGGCTGATGATTGCTCTGCCTGTTATGGCTATTGCGGCATGTTCTTCTAACAAGAACGCCAGCAATGACGGCAGCGAAGGCATGCTGGGTGCCGGCACTGGTATGGATGCAAACGGTAGCGGCAACATGTCCTCCGAAGAGCAAGCGCGTCTGCAGATGCAACAACTGCAGCAGAACAACATCGTTTACTTCGATCTGGATAAGTACGATATCCGTTCTGACTTCGCTGCAATGCTGGATGCGCACGCTAACTTCCTGCGTAGCAACCCGTCTTACAAAGTCACCGTAGAAGGTCATGCGGACGAACGTGGTACTCCTGAGTACAACATCTCCCTGGGTGAACGTCGTGCTAACGCCGTTAAGATGTACCTGCAGGGTAAAGGCGTTTCTGCGGACCAGATCTCCATCGTTTCTTACGGTAAAGAAAAACCTGCAGTACTGGGTCATGACGAAGCGGCTTACGCCAAAAACCGTCGCGCCGTACTGGTTTACTAAGAGAATTGCATGAGCAGTAACTTCAGACATCACCTGTTGAGTCTGTCGTTACTGGTTGGCATAGCGGCCCCCTGGGCCGCTTTTGCTCAGGCGCCAATCAGTAGTGTCGGCTCTGGCTCGGTCGAAGACCGCGTCACTCAACTCGAGCGTATTTCTAACGCTCACAGTCAGCTTTTAACCCAACTCCAGCAACAACTCTCCGATAATCAGTCCGATATTGATGCCCTGCGTGGTCAAATTCAGGAAAGTCAGTACCAGCTGAATCAAGTTGTTGAACGCCAAAAACAGATATTGCTGCAGATGAATAATCTCGGCAGCGGTAGCGCGCCTGCGGCGCAATCTGCGGCTGGTGATCAGAGTGGGGCGGCAACCCCAGCACCCGATGCGGGTGCTGCAGCCTCGTCAGGCGCTCCGGCGCAAACTGGCGATGCGAATACTGATTACAATGCGGCAATCGCTCTGGTACAGGATAAATCCCGTCAGGATGATGCGATCGTTGCATTTCAGAACTTCATCAAAAAGTACCCGGATTCTACTTACCTGCCAAATGCGAATTACTGGCTCGGTCAGTTGAATTACAACAAGGGTAAAAAAGATGATGCAGCGTTCTATTTTGCATCCGTAGTTAAAAACTTCCCAAAATCACCGAAGGCTGCAGACGCGATGTATAAAGTCGGCGTCATCATGCAGGACAAAGGTGACACAGCAAAAGCGAAAGCCGTTTATCAGCAGGTTATCACTAAATACCCTGGTACTGATGGCGCGAAACAAGCGCAAAAACGTCTTGGCGCGATGTAATGCACACCATGCGACCAGAAATCGTGTTATTTCTGGTCGCGTCGTGTGATTCCTAAGCAGTTGAGTAATTTACATCGAAATTTTTGTTGCGCTAAAATCTGAAATCAGTAATATATGCCGCCGTTGCCAAGGGATATCAAACAAACCAAAAGCAGCGCAAAAGTGGGTCGTTAGCTCAGTTGGTAGAGCAGTTGACTTTTAATCAATTGGTCGCAGGTTCGAATCCTGCACGACCCACCACTTAATGCAGTATCCAGCGCAGTAACGGGTGATTAGCTCAGCTGGGAGAGCACCTCCCTTACAAGGAGGGGGTCGGCGGTTCGATCCCGTCATCACCCACCACTCGGGGCGTTAGCTCAGTTGGTAGAGCAGTTGACTTTTAATCAATTGGTCGCAGGTTCGAATCCTGCACGCCCCACCAATTCTTATATTGGTGTCGAGTAAAAAATTTTTCAGGCGACATCCGAGCGGGTCGTTAGCTCAGTTGGTAGAGCAGTTGACTTTTAATCAATTGGTCGCAGGTTCGAATCCTGCACGACCCACCATCCTGAATAATTGAAGCAGTAAACCCCATATGGGGGCGTTAGCTCAGTTGGTAGAGCAGTTGACTTTTAATCAATTGGTCGCAGGTTCGAATCCTGCACGCCCCACCAGTGTAAAAAGGCGCCCTAAAGGCGCCTTTTTGCTATGCACAGAATTAACGATTCGAACCTGCAGCAGGTTCGGGTCTCACGTAGTGAGACAACGGAGCCGTTTACGGCGACGGCCCGGAGGGCGAGCGAAGCGAGTCATCCTGCACGCCCCACCAGTGTAAAAGAGGGCGCTGGCGGCGCCTTTTTGCTATCTGCGATTTATAAGATTCGAATCTGCTTGCCTGATGCGCTTCGCTTATCAGGCCTACTGACGACACGACTCATGTAGGCCGGATAAGACGCCAGTCGCCATCCGGCATTCATCACTCGCAATTCTTGTGACTTTTCGACACCAATCCGCTATCTTGTTTAGCATACAAAACAATTCTAACCGAATATAGCGTATGTCACGCTTCTACTCGGTTATTTCGTTAAGCCAGTAAAACGAGAAAGCAAGATGAGCGTGATGTTTGATCCTGAAGCAGCAATCTACCCGTTTCCGCCAAAACCTGCGCCGTTGAGTGTGGATGAAAAGCAATTTTATCGAGAGAAAATTAAACGTCTGCTGAAAGAGCGTGATGCCGTCATGGTTGCGCACTATTACACCGATCCTGAAATACAGCAGTTGGCCGAAGAAACCGGAGGCTGTATCTCTGACTCGCTGGAGATGGCGCGGTTCGGATCAAAACATCCTGCCTCTACGTTGCTGGTTGCGGGAGTCCGGTTTATGGGCGAAACAGCCAAAATTCTGAGCCCGGAAAAAACCATACTGATGCCAACCTTACAGGCTGAATGCTCACTAGATCTGGGGTGCCCGATTGAGTCGTTTAGCGCATTTTGCGATGCGCATCCGGATCGCACTGTCGTGGTTTACGCCAACACTTCAGCCGCCGTTAAAGCACGTGCGGACTGGGTCGTGACGTCCAGTATTGCCGTCGAACTGATTGAACACCTTGATAGCTTGGGGGAAAAAATCATTTGGGCCCCTGACAAGCACTTGGGCAACTACGTACAAAAACAGACCGGGGCGGATGTTCTCTGCTGGCAGGGTGCCTGTATCGTTCATGATGAATTTAAAACCCAGGCATTAACACGCATGAAAGGGCTGTATCCTGACGCTGCCGTACTTGTGCACCCTGAATCTCCCCAGTCTATCGTTGATATGGCTGATGCGGTGGGATCAACCAGCCAGCTAATCAGCGCCGCTAAATCGTTACCGCACAAGCAACTGATTGTGGCGACCGATCGGGGTATTTTTTACAAAATGCAGCAAGCTGTTCCGGATAAAGAGCTGCTTGAAGCCCCGACAGCGGGTGAAGGTGCAACGTGTCGTAGCTGTGCGCACTGTCCGTGGATGGCAATGAACGGCCTTAAAGCGATTGCTGAGGGACTTGAGCAGGGTGGTGTGGCTCATGAGATACATGTTGATGCCGCGCTGCGAGAAGGCGCATTGCTGCCGTTAAACCGCATGCTGGAATTTGCGGCTACACTACGAGCTTAATTACGGCGTTTCGCTCTGGGGGAAAAGATGGATTTTTTTAGCACGCAGAACATTCTGGTACATATTCCAATCGGTGCAGGCGGGTACGATCTGTCGTGGATTGAAGCGGTGGGGACTATCGCCGGGTTACTGTGTATTGGCCTCGCCAGTATGGAGAAAATCAGTAATTACTTCTTTGGTCTGATAAACGTCACGCTGTTTGCGATTATCTTCTTTCAGATCCAACTTTACGCCAGCTTGTTGCTGCAGGTGTTCTTTTTTGCCGCCAATATCTATGGCTGGTACGCCTGGTCCCGGCAAACCAGCCAGCATGAGGCTGAACTTAAAATTCGCTGGCTGCCGTTGCCAAAAGCGTTGGGCTGGCTGGCGGCTTGTGTGGTGGCAATTGGTCTGATGACAGTGTACATCGACCCGGTGTTTGCGTTTCTCACCCGTATTGCGGTGACTATCATGCAAGGACTGGGATTACAGGTTGCATTACCTGAATTGCAACCGGATGCGTTCCCGTTTTGGGATTCCTGCATGATGGTGCTATCGATTGTGGCGATGATCCTGATGACGCGCAAATACGTCGAGAACTGGCTATTGTGGGTGCTCATTAACATCATCAGCGTCGTGATCTTTGCCCTGCAAGGGGTGTATGCCATGTCGCTGGAATACATGATTCTGACTGTGATCGCGTTGAACGGCAGCAGGATGTGGATTAACAGCGCGCGCGAACGGGGTTCACGCGCGTTTTCCCATTAGTGATGGTGATGTGAATGGCCGGACAGTCCCTCATACAGGTGACAGTCCGGCCCATTGCACGGCTGATATTCCATCTGAATCGTCGCGTGTTCAATCTGATAGTGATGAATAAGAAAGTGCTGAATGCGTTCCAGCAACGCATCGTGATCGTGCGGCGGGACGACCTGAACATGCAGTGTCATGACCGGTTTTTCACCCACCATCCAGACGTGAACATGGTGTACATTGCGAACTTCGGGGATATCCCGGCTGAGATGTCGCTGTAGAGCGGCGATATCCAGCGCATGGGGCGCGCCCTCGAGTAATTCATTCACACTGTCTTTCAGTAAGCGCCAGGCGCTACGCAACACCAGAACAGAAACCAGAATAGAGAGAATAGGGTCTGCAGGGGTCCAGCCCGTCCAGATAATGATCAGTGCCGCAATGATCGCGCCGACCGAGCCCAGCAAATCGCCCATCACATGCAGCGCTGCGGCACGAACGTTGAGGTTTTTCTCTTCGCTGCCGCGATGTAAAACCCAGAAGGCAAGGACGTTAGCCAGTAAACCCGCAACGGCGATGACCATCATCATCCCGCCGGCGACCGGACGGGGCGTATGGAAGCGCTCAATCGCTTCCCAGACGATTAAAATCGTGATCACCACCAACGCAATAGCGTTCACAAATGCGGCCAGCGTCGTGAGCCTCAGCCAGCCGAAAGTGTGTCGGATGGTCGGCGGTCGACGGGCAAATTGAACGGCCAGCAGAGCAAAAAGCAGCGCTGCGGCATCAGTGAGCATATGTCCGGCATCCGCCAGCAGCGCCAGCGAGCCTGAAAGTATCCCTCCTACTACTTCGACCAGCATGAACCCCGCTGTAATGCAGAAGGCGAACAGCAGTCGACGGGCATTATTATCTTTTGGCTGGTCGGGGGAAGTATGAGTATGTGAGTGCGCCATTGTGCCATCCCTTTGTTATTCTCATCTTTACTGTATGACATCATACCGTTTTTGGGGGGATAAAATTAAAAAGGAGAGCTTCTATTCTCCCTTTATCAGCCACGTAAATAGTGGGCGTTGCCTTACCGTACAGTGGGTAAAGATCCACGATGTGTATCGATAGTCAGCACAGAATTTTGAAAATAATAATAAAAGCCGCAATTACAGTTGGGATTTGCGGTCTGGATATCACTATTCGCTACATTCTTGCGTTTTTTGCTTAATCCCGGGATAACACGGTTCGTACTGTAAAACCCCGTTTACACTTTATGACTGAAGATATAGATTGGGGGGATTGCATTCATTTATATAAGTATGGCTACGCTGGAATAATCATGAATTATCAGAACGACGATTTACGCATTAAAGAGATCAACGAGTTATTACCCCCGGTTGCACTGCTGGAAAAATTCCCCGCTACTGAAAATGCCGCAAATACGGTTGCGCATGCCCGTAAGGCGATTCATAAAATTCTGAAAGGGAATGACGATCGCCTGTTGGTTGTTATTGGACCGTGCTCAATTCATGATCCGGCTGCCGCTAAAGAGTATGCCGCACGTCTTCTGGCGCTGCGCGAAGAGCTGAAAGGCGAGCTTGAAATCGTCATGCGCGTTTACTTTGAAAAACCGCGTACCACTGTCGGCTGGAAAGGGCTTATCAACGATCCACATATGGACAACAGCTTCCAGATCAACGATGGCCTGCGCATCGCACGTAAATTGCTGCTGGATATCAACGACAGCGGATTGCCGGCTGCGGGTGAGTTTCTGGATATGATCACCCCGCAATATCTTGCGGATCTGATGAGCTGGGGCGCAATTGGCGCGCGTACCACTGAGTCTCAGGTGCACCGTGAGCTGGCGTCTGGTCTTTCCTGTCCGGTTGGTTTTAAAAACGGTACCGATGGCACCATCAAAGTTGCCATTGATGCCATTAACGCCGCAGGCGCACCACACTGCTTCCTGTCCGTGACCAAATGGGGTCACTCCGCCATTGTGAATACCAGTGGTAACGGCGATTGTCATATCATTCTGCGTGGTGGCAAAGAGCCGAACTACAGCGCCCAGCACGTCGCAGACGTAAAAGAAGGTCTGGTCAAAGCGGGTCTGTCTCCGCAGGTGATGATCGACTTTAGCCATGCCAACTCCAGCAAGCAGTTCAAAAAGCAGATGGATGTAGCCAGCGATGTTTGTGGACAGGTTGCCGGCGGCGAGAAAGCCATTATTGGTGTGATGATCGAAAGCCATCTGGTCGAAGGTAATCAGAACCCGGATAGCGGTGAACCGCTGACTTACGGTAAGAGCATCACTGATGCCTGCATTGGTTGGGAAGATACCGATGCGGTACTGCGCCAACTGGCGGATGCGGTTAAAGCGCGTCGCGGGTAAAAAACTTATCCGGGCTACGCTCGGTAGGCCGGATAAGGCAACGCAGCCATCCGGCAATAAAAAAAGCGTGGAGCATTCCACGCTTTTTTCGTTTGAACCGGGATGAAAATTACTTCGCTTTACCCTGGTTGGCTACCGCTGCGGCTTTTGCTGCGATCTCGTCAGCGTTACCCAGATAGTAATGTTTGATCGGCTTGAAATTTTCGTCGAACTCATACACCAGCGGTACACCCGTCGGGATGTTCAGTTCAAGAATTTCATCTTCACCCATATTATCCAGGTATTTCACCAGCGCACGCAGGGAGTTACCGTGAGCGGCAATAATGACGCGCTCACCGCTTTTCATGCGCGGCAGAATGGTTTCATTCCAGTAAGGGATAACGCGATCGATAGTCAGCGCCAGGCTTTCGGTGACCGGAAGTTCTTTGTCCGTCAGTTTGGCATAACGCGGATCGTGACCCGGATAGCGCTCGTCATCTTTAGTCAGTTCCGGCGGGGTTACCGCAAAACCACGACGCCATTGCTTAACCTGCTCGTCACCATATTTCTCAGCGGTTTCGGCTTTGTTCAGCCCCTGTAGCGCACCGTAATGACGTTCGTTCAGTTTCCAGGATTTCTCAACGGGCAGCCAGGCCTGATCCAGTTCGTCCAGGACATTCCACAGGGTGTGGATGGCACGTTTCAGCACAGAGGTATAAGCAAAATCGAAGCTGTAGCCTTCCTCTTTCAGCAGTTTACCTGCCGCCTTTGCTTCGCCCACGCCTTTCTCAGACAGGTCAACATCATACCAACCGGTAAAACGGTTTTCGTTGTTCCACTGACTTTCACCGTGACGTACCAGAACCAGCTTAGTTACAGCCATACACTCACTCCTATGAATCATATTGAATGATAATAATTATCATTATATTGCCGTAATGCACCAGCGGCAATGCTTACGCATAACCATAGCGAAAATAGCGGCGCAGTGTAAGGTTCTTGTGAACTCAAGGTTGCGATTTTGTCTTTGAGTGGTGTGGTTTTGAGCGGATCCCGAGAGGGAATAAATGACGAGCCGGGTATCAGCTCGTCACGGTAAACTGTCAGGCAGGAATAAACCGGTATTCGGTCAGGCTGGTGTACTCTTCACCCGGTCGCAGAAAGCAATCTGGTTGCGGCCATTCTGGATGATTTGGGCTGTCAGGCAGAAATTCACTTTCCAGCGCCAGTCCTTGCCAGTCGGCATAGACTTCAGGTCCACGGGAGGGCGTGCCGCCGAGGAAGTTACCGGAATAGAACTGCAATGCCGGGGCAGAGGTGTATACCTCCATTTGCAGTTTTTCATCCTGGGACCAAACTATAGCGACCGGTTTGCGGGCATCGCCTTGCGCCTGCAACAAGAAAGCGTGGTCGTAACCTTTCACCTTGCGCTGATCGTCATCGGCCAGAAATTCGCTGTCGATGCGTTTAGGTGCCCGGAAATCGAACGAGGTGCCAGCCACGGGTTTCAGTCCGTCATGCGGGATACCCATTTCATCAACCGGCAGGTACGTATCGGCCAGAATCTGCAACGTATGCTGACGGATATCCGTTTTGTCGCCGTCAAGATTGAAATAAACGTGATTCGTCAAATTTACCGGGCAGGGCTTATCCACCGTCGCACGGTAGGTAATCGAAATACGGTTATCATCGGTCAGGCGATATTGCGCGGTGGCGCAGAGGTGACCCGGAAAACCCTGGTCGCCATCGTCAGAGGTTAAGGCAAACAGCACCTGACGATCATTTTGATCCACTATCTGCCAGCGGCGTTTATCGAAACCGTCCGGCCCACCATGCAACTGGTTGTCACCCTGGCTTGGCAGTAACGCAACGGTTTCACCGGCATAGGTATAACGGCTGTCTGCGATACGGTTAGCATAGCGGCCGATGGATGCGCCTAAAAATGCGGCCTGTTGTGGGTATTGCTCCGGGCTGGCGCAGCCGAGTAATGCTTCTCGCACGCTACCATCGCTAAGCGGGATACGGGCAGAAAGCAGCGTCGCGCCCCAGTCCATCAGCGTGACTACCATCCCCGCGTCATTACGCAGGGTGAGCAGGCGAAACGGTTGGCCGTCGGGCGCCATTACGGGAATTTCGTTTAGCACTGTCCGGCTCCTTGTGAAGGTTTGCAGACGTAAAAGGTTTCCTTGATACCGGTTTTCGCTTCGTATTGTTCAGCGACAGCCTGCTGTACGGCAGGAACCAAATCTTGTGGGATCAACGCCACGATGCAGCCGCCGAAGCCGCCACCGGTCATACGTACACCGCCTTTATCGCCGATAGTTGCTTTAACAATCTCGACCAGCGTATCAATTTGTGGCACGGTGATTTCGAAGTCATCGCGCATTGAAACGTGAGATTCAGCCATCAGCTGGCCCATACGTTGCAGATCGCCTTTCTCCAGAGCCGCTGCGGCTTCAACCGTGCGGGCATTTTCTGTGATCACATGGCGAACACGTTTGGCAACGATGGGATCCAGTTCATGTGCGACCGCGTTAAAGGCCTCAAGGCTGACATCACGCAGCGCGGGTTGTTGGAAGAAGCGCGCACCAGTTTCACACTGTTCGCGACGGGTGTTGTACTCACTGCCAACCAGTGTACGTTTAAAGTTGCTGTTGATGATCACTACCGCCACACCTTCCGGCATGGAAACAGCTTTGGTGCCCAGCGTACGGCAGTCGATCAGTAGCGCATGGTCTTTCTTGCCCAGTGCAGAGATGAGTTGGTCCATAATGCCGCAGTTGCAGCCGACAAACTGGTTTTCCGCTTCCTGGCCATTCAGGGCAATCTGTGCGCCGTCGAGTGGCATGTGATAAAGCTGTTGGAACACAGTACCTACGGCCACTTCCAGCGAGGCAGAAGAGCTTAAGCCCGCACCTTGCGGCACATTGCCGCTGATCACCAGATCCGCGCCGCCAAAGGCGTTATTGCGCTTTTGTAGATGCTTCACGACGCCGCGCACGTAGTTTGACCACTGCTGGGTTTCGTGGGCGATAATCGGCGCATCAAGAGAGAATTCATCTGTCTGATTGTCGTAATCCGCCGCAATCACACGAACGGTGTGATCATCGCGGGGGGCACAACTGATAACCGTTTGATAGTCGATGGCGCACGGCAGGACGAAGCCGTCATTATAATCAGTGTGTTCGCCGATCAGGTTTACACGACCGGGTGCCTGAATAGCATGGGTGGCAGGGTAGCCAAACGATTCAGCAAACAGAGATTGTGTTTTTTCTTTCAGACTCATTATTTAAACTCCGGATTCGCGAAAATGGGTGTCGCTGACCGCACGCAGACGGTCTGCCGCTTGTTCTGCTGTCAGATCGCGTTGGGTCTCCGCCAGCATTTCGTAACCAACCATAAACTTACGTACGGTCGCGGAACGCAGCAGCGGTGGATAAAAGTGTGCGTGCAACTGCCAGTGGTCATTCTCTTCGCCGTTAAACGGTGCGCCGTGCCAGCCCATAGAGTAGGGGAAAGAGCACTGGAACAGGTTGTCATAACGACTGGTCAGTTTTTTCAACGCCAGCGCCAGGTCAGTTCGCTGTTCGTCGGTCAAATCGGTAATTCGCAGGACATGTGCTTTTGGCAGCAGCAGTGTTTCGAATGGCCATGCCGCCCAATAGGGCACTACTGCCAGCCAGTGTTCGGTTTCTACTACCGTACGGCTGCCGTCTGCCTGTTCACGCCGGACATAATCTAGCAGCATTGGCGTGCCCTGCTCGGCAAAGTACGCTTTTTGCAGACGGTCTTCACGTTCGGCTTCGTTGGGCAGGAAACTGTTGGCCCAAATCTGTCCGTGCGGGTGCGGGTTTGAACATCCCATTGCCGCACCTTTGTTTTCAAATACCTGCACCCAGGGATAGGTTTTCCCTAAATCTGCGGTTTGTTCCTGCCACGTTTTCACGATTTCGGTCAGCGCGGGTACGCTGAGCTCTGGCAGTGTTTTGCTGTGATCGGGCGAGAAGCAGATCACGCGGCTGGTACCGCGTGCGCTCTGGCAACGCATTAATGGATCATGGCTGTCGGGAGCATCCGGGGTATCAGACATCAGCGCGGCAAAATCGTTGGTAAAAACGTAGGTTCCCGTGTAATCGGGGTTTTTATCGCCGGTAACGCGTGTATTGCCTGCACACAGGAAGCAGTCCGGATCATGCGCGGGCAGAACCTGTTTAGATGGCGTTTCCTGCGCCCCTTGCCAGGGACGTTTTGCACGATGCGGCGAAACGAGGATCCACTGCCCGGTGAGCGGGTTAAATCGGCGGTGTGGATGATCGACAGGGTTGAATTGCGTCATGACGTGTCCTTAATCCGAATATCCCTGTGGATGGCGTGATTGCCAGTGCCAGGTATCTTGTGCCATTTCATCCAGTGTACGCGTCACGCGCCAGTTAAGTTCGCGGTCTGCTTTGCTGGCATCAGCCCAGTAGGCAGGCAGATCGCCGTCGCGGCGCGGAGCAAAATGATAGTTCACTGGTTTACCGCAGGCTTTGCTGAAGGCGTTTACCACATCCAGTACGCTGCTACCAACGCCAGCGCCAAGGTTGTAAATATGTACCCCTTGCTTGCCTGCCAGTTTTTCCATGGCGACAACGTGACCGTCGGCAAGATCCATCACGTGGATGTAATCGCGAACGCCGGTACCGTCTACGGTCGGGTAGTCATTACCAAATATGGCCAGAGACTCACGGCGGCCCACGGCAACCTGCGCGATGTAAGGCATCAGATTGTTAGGAATGCCTTGCGGGTCTTCGCCCATGTCCCCTGACGGGTGTGCGCCAACCGGATTGAAATAGCGTAGCAACGCAATGCTCCACTCAGGTTGTGCTTTTTGCAGATCGGTCAGGATCTGCTCGACCATCAGCTTACTTTTTCCGTATGGACTTTGTGGTGTGCCGGTCGGGAAGCTTTCAACGTAAGGAATTTGCGGCTGATCGCCATAGACTGTGGCGGAGGAGCTGAATATGAAGTTTTTCACGTTGGCGGCGCGCATCGCATTGACCAGACGCAGAGTGCCGTTGACGTTGTTGTCATAGTACTCCAGCGGCTTAGCAACGGATTCGCCGACGGCCTTCAGACCAGCAAAGTGGATGACCGTATCGATGGCATGATCGTGCAGGATTTCGGTGATCAGCGCTTCGTTACGGATATCACCTTCGACGAAGGTCGGATGTTTTCCACCTAAACGCTCAATAACGGGCAGTACGCTGCGCTTACTGTTGCAGAGGTTATCAAGGATCACGACGTCGTGGCCATTCTTAAGCAACTGCACACAAGTGTGGCTCCCAATGTAACCGCTACCACCTGTAACCAATACTCTCATAATTCGCTCCGTTATGCCTATATCATGTAATGAAGATAGCATAACAAAGTTGTGAAAAGTGTGACATGGAATAAATTAGTGGAATCGTTTACACATGCAAATTCTTAACACCTGAGCTGCATTTTTTGATTTTAAATCATTATGTTATTTAATGATTGCAGATTTTATCTGAAAAATCTGGCCTAAAAAAGGGCGCATTAACGCGCCCAGGTATGAAAACTAACGCAGGGATGATTGCCGATAGGTGTAGATATCGTTTTCTGGTACGAACTCCAGTCGGTGGGTAATGCAGGCGGGTGCATCTTCAGCATGGTGAGAAACAAACAGCAATTGGGTTTCGCCTTCACCGATCAGAACATCAACGAAGCGGCGGATCAACTGGCGGTTTAGCGGGTCCAGACCTTGCAAGGGTTCATCAAGGATCAATAGCGTAGGGTGTTTCACTAACGCGCGGACGATCAGCGCCAGGCGCTGCTGCCCCCAGGAAAGGCTGTGGAAAGGGGCGTCAGCAGTGCGCTTATCCATTCCCAGAATATCCAGCCACTGTTGCACCAGCTTGTGTTGTCTGTCTGATACGGCCTGATAAATACCGATTGAATCGAAGTAGCCTGAGAGAATGACGTTACGCACCGTGGTGCTCACTCGGTAATCCAGATGCAGGCTGCTGCTGACGTAGCCAATGTGCTTTTTAATATCCCAGATAGTTTCGCCGCTACCCCGACGACGGCCAAACAGCGTCAAATCATTGCTATAGCCCTGCGGATGATCGCCGGTAATTAAACTGAGTAGCGTTGATTTTCCCGCCCCGTTGGGACCGACAATCTGCCAGTGTTCCCCTGGGTTTACCCGCCAGCTCAGATGATGAAGAATAGGGCGATCGTTATAGGAAACGACCCCGTCGTTGAGCATAATCCGCGGTTCGTTCTCAGACAATATGCGGCGTACGGAAGGTTCATCCGGTTCGGGGAGGGTAATACCATCAAGCCGTTCACTATGCGCAAGTTGGGCGATTAACGCTTGTTGCAGAAGACCCGTTTTTTCACCGGTTTCTGTCAATGTGCAATCGGCGAGTACGCCAGCATATTGCACAAAATCGGGGATCTCATCAAAGCGGTTTAGCACCAGCACTAACGTAAAACCGGCCTGATGTAACGCTGCGAGCAGCTCTGCCAACTGGTGACGTGAAGCCACATCCAGCCCGTCAAACGGTTCATCAAGGATCAGTAAATCGGGTTCAGACATCAGTGCCTGACAGAGCAGAGTTTTCCGCGTTTCGCCAGTGGAAAGATATTTGAAACGTCTGCTGAGCAGTGAGGTAATACCAAACTGCTGCGCCAGGGCGGCACAGCGAGCAGGGTCGCTGACCTCATCCTGAATAATTTCCGCGGTGGTGCGCCCGGTATCGTCTTCACCTGGGCTCAGAAGATCGGTGTTGTTACGCTGCCATTCGTCGCTGACCAGCTTTTGTAGCTGCTCAAAGGAGAGACGGGTTATACGCGTGAACTGGCTGTGGCGTTCGCCTTTTAGTAACGGCAATTCTCCGGCGAGCGCACGCGCCAGTGCGGATTTTCCGCTGCCGTTAGACCCCACAAACGCCCAGCTATCACCTGCGTTTAACGTCAACGAATTCAGCTGAAGCGTTTTGGTATCACTCAGACGAAACGTGCCTTGCGAAATTTGCAACGATGACATTTTGCATCCCATTTTTTGCAGCGATGAATGACAGGGATACGTTGTCCGGGCGGGAATGTCAATGCAGTTTGTTGCCGGATGGCAGCGCGGGTACCTTATCCGGCCTGAACGTGGGCCTGATAAGCGCAGCGCCATCAGGCGAAGCGGGCTTAAAGATTTAGCACAGTGTGGCGATAATCACTCTGTCCGCGTTGAAATAGGCAGTGACATTCGCGCCTTCTTGCAGTGATAGTGCATCGTCAGTCGGCACGGTGGCGCACAGTGTTTGTCCATCCGGCAAGGTCATTAACACTTCACACTGCTCGCTCCCGCGTTCAATATGGCTGATGGTGCCTTGCAATTGGTTATCGGCGGCCTGAGCGATAGCATCATCCTGGGTGATCCCCACCCACGGCGCTTTCAACAGGATCAAGACTTCTTTGCCTTCATCAAGCCCCAGACGTTCACCGCTTTGCGCGGTAATCGCGACTTTCAGCCGGGTTTCGCCATCGGCCAGCAGGACGTCAACATGCTGTTGCACCTGGTCGTGGTCGCGTGCGGTGATGGTGCCAAACCATTGGTTACGCGCACTGGTTTGCAGTGAGAAGCGGGAGATGGCCGCCAGCAAGCTATTCAGTGGAACCGCATCGTCATCGCTCAGGACATCGAAGGCTTTTTGCTGAATTTGCGCCAGCAGATCGTATAACTGAATCAGGCGCTGGCCGTAGCGTGTTAACACTGCACCGCCGCCGCCTTTGCCACCGGTGGCGCGCTCTACCAGTGTCTGCTCACTCAGCTGGTTCATTTCGTTAATCGCGTCCCAGGCGCTTTTATAACTGATACCTGCATCCTTCGCGCCCTGACTGATGGAGCCGGAAAGCGCAATGTGCTTAAGCAGAGAAATGCGGCGGGGATCGGCAAACAGTTTTTGCTGAAGTTTCAGTGTAAGTAGGATTTCGGCCTGCATAACAAGCTCCTGGCAAAAAAGGGTATTGTGACGGAAAACCGCGCCCGAGCAAAGCCGACCGCACAAAAGGGGAGTGCTTTTCTGTGTTATGTGGTTAGAATACAACTAAGGACTATATCTGGAGTTGACCATGTTAGAGTTATTGAAAAGTCTGGTATTCGCCGTAATCATGGTACCTGTGGTAATGGCCATCATTCTGGGACTGATTTACGGACTGGGTGAAGTGTTCAACATTTTTTCCGGTATCGGTCAGAAAGACCAATCCAGACAGAACCATTGATTCCCCGAACGCCCGCTTAGCCGGGCGTTTTTTATTGCTCATTACCAAACTGCGTTAGTTCCTCAAGATCCTGCTTTCCCTGCCGATATTTTCTTTGTGTAACCTCTAATTGGTAGTAATAACCACTGGGAAAATCCTGATTTAATCGTTATATTTGCGCCTACATAACGAAACTCAAAGGAGTTACAGATGGCACGTACATGGTTACGCTTGTTTGCAGGGGCAACACTTTCTCTTTCTGTTGCCGGACATGCACTGGCGGATGAAGGTAAAATCACAGTGTTTGCAGCGGCGTCGTTAACGAACGCGATGCAGGACATTGCCGCAGAATATAAAAAAGAGAAGAATGTTGATGTTGTCTCCTCTTTTGCCTCTTCTTCTACGCTGGCACGCCAGATTGAAGCAGGCGCACCCGCCGATCTGTTTATTTCAGCCGATCAGAAATGGATGGATTACGCGGTAGATAAAAAGTCTATCGATACCGCAACGCGCAAAACGCTGCTCGGTAACAGTCTGGTCGTTGTCGCGCCGAAAGCCAGTGCACAGAAAGACTTCACCATCGACAGCAAAACCAACTGGACCAGCCTGTTGAACGGCGGGCGTCTGGCCGTAGGCGACCCGGAACATGTTCCGGCAGGTATTTACGCGAAAGAAGCGCTGCAAAAATTGGGTGCATGGGATACCCTGGCGCCGAAACTGGCACCGGCTGAAGATGTTCGTGGCGCATTGGCGCTGGTTGAACGCAACGAAGCCCCGCTGGGCATTGTCTACGGTTCTGATGCCGTAGCCAGCAAAGGCGTAAAAGTTGTGGCGACCTTCCCGGAAGACTCACATAAAAAAGTGGAATACCCTATCGCGATTGTTGATGGACACTCCAACGCAACGGTCAGCGCGTTCTATGATTACCTGAAGGGACCGCAGGCTTCTGAAATCTTCAAACGTTATGGATTTACGACCAAGTAATGATACTGACTGATCCAGAATGGCAGGCTGTCTTACTGAGCCTGAAAGTTTCTTCCCTGGCCGTGTTGTTTAGCCTGCCGTTTGGGATCTTCTTTGCCTGGTTACTGGTACGCTGTAAGTTCCCGGGCAAAGCGTTGCTCGACAGCGTACTGCACTTGCCGCTGGTACTGCCTCCGGTCGTGGTGGGGTACCTGCTGCTGGTGGCTATGGGGCGGCGCGGATTTATTGGCGAATGGCTGTACGACTGGTTTGGCATCACCTTTGCGTTTAGCTGGCGTGGTGCGGTTCTGGCCGCAGCGGTAATGTCTTTCCCTCTGATGGTGCGGGCAATACGTCTGGCGCTTGAAGGCGTAGACGTCAAGCTGGAGCAAGCGGCCCGAACGCTGGGAGCCGGGCGCTGGCGCGTATTCATGACCATTACCTTACCGTTGATGCTGCCTGGCATAATTGTCGGTACGGTGCTGGCGTTCGCGCGTTCACTCGGTGAATTCGGCGCAACCATTACTTTTGTTTCAAATATCCCTGGCGAAACGCGCACCATTCCTTCGGCAATGTACACCCTCATCCAGACGCCGGGCGGCGAAAGTGCGGCGGCAAGGTTATGCATTATTTCTATTGTGCTGGCGCTGATTTCGCTGCTCATTTCTGAGTGGCTGGCGCGAATTAGCCGTGAGCGGACGGGGCGATAATTATGCTGGAACTTAATTTCTCCCAGACGCTGGGAACCCATTGTCTGACGCTCAACGAAACGCTGCCAGCCAGCGGTATCACCGCTATTTTTGGTGTCTCTGGTGCGGGCAAAACATCGCTGATTAATGCTATCAGTGGCCTGACCCAACCACAGTCCGGGCGCATTGTGCTCAACGGTCGGGTACTGAATGACGTTGAAAACGGTATCTGCCTGACGCCTGAAAAACGCCGGGTGGGCTATGTTTTTCAGGATGCGCGTCTGTTCCCGCATTACAAAGTGCGCGGTAATCTACGTTATGGTATGGCGAAAAGCATGGCCGGACAGTTTGATAAGCTGGTGGCATTGCTGGGCATAGAGCCTTTGCTCGACCGTCTACCTGGCGGCCTGTCTGGTGGCGAAAAGCAGCGTGTTGCTATTGGTCGCGCGTTACTGACCGCACCCGAATTGTTGCTGCTCGATGAGCCGTTAGCCTCGCTGGACATTCCACGTAAACGTGAGTTGTTGCCTTATCTGCAGCGGCTGGCGCGCGAAATTAATATTCCCATGTTGTATGTCAGCCACTCGCTCGATGAAATTTTGCACCTGGCGGACAAAGTGATGGTGCTGGAAAACGGGCAGGTGAAAGCGTTTGGTTCGCTGGAGGATGTCTGGGGAAGCAGTGTGATGCATCCCTGGCTACCGAAAGAGCAGCAGAGCAGCATACTGAAAGTTAACGTACTGGAACATCACCCGCATTATGCGATGACAGCGCTGGCGCTGGGCGATCAGCATCTGTGGGTCAATAAGCTGGATAAACCGCTGCAAACCGCGTTGCGTATCCGGATTCAGGCATCTGATGTTTCGCTGGTATTACAACCGCCGCAGCAGACCAGTATTCGTAACGTACTACGGGCAAAGGTGGCGTCATGCTATGACGACAACGGACAGGTAGAAGTACAGCTTGAAGTCGGCGGGAAAACGCTGTGGGCGAGAATTAGCCCATGGGCCAGGGATGAACTTGGCATCAAGCCTGGCCTGTGGTTGTACGCCCAAATTAAGAGCGTATCGATTACCGCCTGATTACAGCAACTGAGAATAGATAAATTTGGCGATGCTGTCGGTGGTATTGTCGCCAATGACAATATTGGCGCGGGCTTTGACTGCATCATCGGCATTGCCCATCGCCACGCCGGTGCCCGCAGCTTCCAGCATACTGATATCATTGAAGTTATCGCCAAAGGCGATCACGTTTTCCATTGATCCACCTTGCGCTTCAATCCACTGGGCAAGGCGTCGTCCTTTGCTGTTGCCTTTACGGGCCACGTCAACCTGATCGTGCCAGGACCACTCACACTCCAGCCCCAACTGCTGTTCAACATGTTTACCAAATTGCTGTAGCTTTGGAATATCTTCGTCAGTCAGGGCAAATTTCCACACGGCATTCACGTCATGCGCGGCCTGTGCCAGAGACGGTACCTGAGTGAAGGTAGGACGCTGTTCCGGCGGCAGAGTTTGCGCCCAGTTTGCGGTACGCTCGACATGCCCGGTCGGGCGTTCATACAGCATGGCCTCGTCAACATACATTAGCCCGTGGATCTGGTGTTCATTCAGCATATCAATCAACTGCAACGCCTGATTAACCGGAAGGGGATCGGATTCCAGTACCTTTTTCGCCTGATAATCATACAAATAGGTACCGTTGCAGCAAATTGCAGGTGTATCCAGCGCCAGTGCCTGATAAAAAGGATGAATAGCAACGTGATGGCGACCCGTGACAATGATAAGTTGGTAGCCTGCTTCTCTGGCGCGAGAGAGCGCCTCGAGAGAGGATGGCAGCAAGGTTTTTTTCGGGGTCAGCAACGTACCGTCTAAATCCAGGGCAATCACGCGTGCGGTCATAGGTTTTTCCAGATGAAGGTTGAGAATTTTGTCTGTCAGAATGGTACACCGAGTCGGGGGCCGGACAAAATTCTGAGCCTTAATTAAGCATTCACCGATAAAAGCGTCTACCTTAGGCGTGTGTCAGGCCATTGCAGCCACCTGCCAAAAGCAAAGGAGTTTTCATGAAGCAAACCGTTTATACCGCCAGCCCTGAGAGTCAGCAAATTCACGTCTGGGGCCTGAATCACGATGGTTCACTGACGCTGACGCAGGTGGTTGATGTACCGGGTCAGGTACAGCCGATGGTTGTCAGCCCGGATAAACGCTACCTCTATGTCGGTGTGCGTCCGGAGTTTCGGGTGTTGGCATACCGTATCGCACCTGATGACGGTGCACTGACATTCGCTGCGGAATCTGCACTGCCGGGGAGCCCGACGCATATTTCGACCGATCATCAAGGGCGTTTCGTATTCGTCGGCTCTTATAACGCGGGCAGTGTGAGCGTCACGCGTCTGGAGGATGGCCTGCCGGTGGAATTGGTTGACGTGGTTGAAGGTCTGGATGGCTGTCACTCGGCCAATATCTCGCCAGATAACCGTACGTTGTGGGTTCCTGCGTTGAAACAGGATCGTATCTGCCTGTTCACCGTCAGTGATGATGGCCATTTGGTTGCACAGGAACCCGCGGAAGTGACTACCGTTGAAGGTGCAGGTCCGCGTCATATGGTGTTCCATCCGAATCAGCAATATACCTACTGCGTGAATGAGTTGAACAGTTCAGTCGATGTTTGGGAACTGAAAGATCCGTACGGCAAAATTGAGTGTGTACAGACGCTGGATATGATGCCTGCTGATTTCTCTGATACCCGCTGGGCGGCAGATATCCATATTACGCCAGATGGTCGTCATCTGTATGCCTGTGACCGTACCGCCAACCTGATTACGGTATTCAGCGTATCAGAAGACGGAAGTGTGCTGACGAAAGAAGGCTTCCAGCCTACTGAAACACAGCCGCGCGGTTTTAATATCGACCACAGCGGGAAATACCTGATTGCCGCAGGGCAGAAGTCCCACCATATTGCGGTGTATGAAATTGCGGGTGAGCAGGGATTGCTGGCAGAGAAAGGACGCTATGCGGTAGGCCAGGGCCCAATGTGGGTGGTGGTTAACGCGTACTAATTCGTTATTCGTTTTGCAGGCCGGACAGGGCATGTAAACCCCTGCCCGGCACACTGCCCGGTCGGCGCATGCGCTTACCGGGCCTACCTAAGGGAATGACGTTTACTGCTTAGGTACTGCAACCACTTTGCTACCTACACCGCGGTTGTTGTATTCCCACATGCGGTTGAAGTTGGTGTCGTTCAGGTTGCGCTGAATTTCACCTTTGTCATCTTCCGCGCCGGTGTTCCCGGCAAACGGACGTTTTGAGATAACGCTGTCAGCCCAGGGTTTTGCCATGTTAAAGCCTTCGTTGATCACGCTGTCGCGAATAACCACCTGACCGTTAGTGTTGGAATCGACATCCAGCGAGCGGCCCAACTGCGCGACGCCATCGCCTGCTGCGGTAAAGCGGCTATTGGTGGCGAGGAAACCGTAGTAAATATTCGACAGGGTTGCTGGCGCAAATACGTAGGCTTCCTGCTGGGTGCGGGAGTTTACTACGCGGAAATCGGTGTTATCGAACACTACAGCACCGCGACCAGAAACCATATCCACATCGCCTTCAATGTAGCTGTTCGTTACCAGCGTACGCGGCTGACGATCGTTTTCCAGACGGTTTTGCACGCCGCTATTGGTTACGAAGAAGGTGTTCTGACGTCCCAGAATATTGACCTTGTCGATCTGCACTTTATCGCCATCGGTACGCAGTGCGACGGCCGGGTGGTTACCCGCATCAACGCTGTCACCGAGGTTATTTTCGATGGTCAGGTTCTGCAACTGCAGACCATTGTTTTGCGACCAGACAACCGCAGAACACATCACGCCGATGTTTGTGCCACGCTTATTCTGGCAATTATCATACATATACCACGCAGGTTTACCCGGCATATATTTTCCGCCAGGGTTCACCGTACGACGCCAGTCTGCGGTACTCATTTCGCCATCAATAGCCTGGCCAATTTTCACATCAAGCGGTTTTTCGCCCATACCGTAGAGCGTCAGGCTTCCTGTCGCGGCCGGAATATAGACCGTGCCCTGATACTCGCCAGGCATGATGGCGATGTACTGACGCTTATTGGTGCGTTTGATGATTGCCGCATCAACTGCCGCCTGAATACTGGTATGGGTAACGCCTTGAGTTCCTGCTGGGCCAACGACAAAGTCAGGCTGGGCGGGCAGGGAAATAGCGGAAGGACTCCATGGCGCAGTGTTTGGCGTCAGAGCTGAAAAATAATGTGCAGCGACAAAATTTTTCGCTTCATTTGCCGACAGAATCGGGCGCATAGACGTTCCTGGCGCGGTCTGATCGGAAGGACGTTGATCGGGCGGTGTAGAGCTACAGGCTGTCAGCGTCACGCCAAAAGCCATTGCCAGCGCCAGACGGGAAACTGATGAAATGTTCACAGGTTGCTCCGGGCTTTGAAAGTTATCCATTGAAGCCTGCTTTTTTATACTAAGTTGAGCGAAACGGGAAGGTGAAAAGGTAAAAAGTTGTTTTTTATAGCAGCAATGTCGGGTGTAGAGAGTCCTTATATCACAATTAGATAACAATTTTGGTCCTTCAGGTTGACAACATCCACAGGATGCAAAATAAATGTCTATACAACCTATGACAAGTGGTGAGTCGAATGCAGCAATTTTTCCCTGATGATGCTATCTGGCGTAATGTCCGCCTGGCGACCATGGATCCTGAACGTGATACTCCGTATGGGCTGGTGGATGGCCATGCGCTAATCGTCCGTCAGGGTAAGATTCGGGACATTGTGCCTGAGTCGTCGTTATACCTTACACACGATAATACCCTTGATATGCAAGGACGATTGATTACGCCGGGTCTGATTGACTGCCATACGCACCTGGTGTTTGGGGGCAATCGTGCAGGTGAATGGGAACAGCGGCTAAATGGCGTATCCTATCAGCAGATAAGCGCCCAGGGTGGCGGTATTAATGCCACCGTGTCGGCGACGCGCAGCGCCTCCGATGAGCAGCTCTTACAGCTGGCGCAGGGGCGAATGGAACGGTTGATCAAAGAAGGCGTTACGTTGCTGGAAATCAAATCGGGCTACGGCCTGGATTTGACGACAGAAGAGAAAATTTTACGCGTCGTGGCTGCGCTGGCGGCAGCTAACACCGTCGAAATAAGCCCAACGCTGTTAGCTGCACATGCCACACCGGCGCAGTATCGCGATGATCCCGATAGCTACATTACGCTGGTTTGCGAAACGATTTTGCCGCAGTTGTGGGAACAGGGATTGTTTGAAACCGTTGATCTGTTCTGTGAAACCGTGGGCTTTACGCTGGCGCAGAGCGAACGCGTATTTCAGGCCGCGCAGGCGTTGGGCATCCCGGTTAAAGGTCATGTCGAACAACTGTCATTACTGGGCGGGGCGCAACTGGTTAGCCGCTACCACGGATTATCAGCCGATCACATTGAATATCTGGACGAAGCGGGCGTAGCGGCGATGAGCCAAAACGGTACGGTTGGGGTGCTATTGCCCGGCGCTTTTTATTTCCTCAAAGAGAAGCAGCGTCCGCCAGTTGAGTTATTACGTCAGTATCAGGTTCCGATGGCGGTGGCGACCGACTACAACCCAGGCACCAGCCCGTTTATTAGCCTGCACTGGGCAATGAATATGGCCTGTGTACAGTTTGGCTTAACGCCGGAAGAGGCATGGGCAGGGGTAACGCGTCATGCTGCCCGCGCACTGGGTCGTCACGCTACTCATGGACAACTGAAAGCCGGGTTTGTGGCCGATTTTGTGGTGTGGGATGCCGAACTCCCGGTCGAGATCCTCTATGAACCTGGGCGTAACCCGCTCTACCAACGTGTATTTAAAGGACAATCAGCATGACTAACTGGCAACCTACTTCTCCTGCGCTCTGGCAGGGGCGAGATGACCGCGCTGAGTCGCCGACTGCGCTGCGTCTGTTTCAGACCATTTCGCTTAGCCCGGCATTTACACCGGAAATATACCGTGAGCAGATTGCGTTGCTCGGATTTGCCTGTGATGAAGGTGTAAAGCGCAATCTGGGGCGTATGGGGGCGGCTGGTGCGCCCGATGTGCTGCGTAAAGCACTGGCCAATTTAGCCAGTCACGCGGGCCATCAACGGCTGGTCGATTTGGGAAACATTGTGGCCCAGGCACCCGACCTTGAAGGTGCTCAGCAGGCGCTGCGTACAGCGGTGCAGCGTTGCCTGCAGGCGGATATGCGTACCTTCGTGTTGGGCGGGGGACACGAAACGGCATTTGCGCATGGTGCAGGAGTGTTGGATGCATTCCCGCAGGCAAAAGTGGGGATCGTCAACCTCGATGCACACCTGGATCTACGCTACGCCGAACAACCCACATCCGGTACGCCGTTTCGTCAACTGGCGCACCTCTGTGAGCGACAGCAGCGTGAATTTCATTACGCCTGTGTGGGCGTCAGTCGGGCGGCGAATACCCAGGCGCTGTGGGATGAGGCGCAACGGCTGGGGGTGACCGTGGTGGACGATCTGCACTGTCATACGGCTCGGGCGCAGTTAGCGCAATTTGTTGCCAACATGGACGTCATCTATCTGACTATCGATCTTGACGTATTACCGGTATGGGAAATGCCGGCCGTATCCGCGCCTGCCGCGTTGGGGGTCCCGCTGGCGACGTTGTTGGGGCTCATTGAACCCCTTTGTCGCAGCGGTAAACTCCAGGCGGTGGATATGGTTGAGTTTAACCCGCGTTTTGATGACGATGGCAGGGCGGCACGCGTTGCGGCACGATTGGGTTGGCAAATTGCGCACTGGTGGCACTGATATGCCTAAGGGAATTGCGCTTATCAGGTCCGGGTTATACCTGTAAACTGCACCTATTAAAATTCTCAGCTTAAGGAAGGCTCACGAATGCACCGAACCCGCCCCCAAACTGCTCCGGCTCCTTTTTACGAAAAGGTCAAAATGGAGATCAGTGAGAAGATTTCCAGCGGTATCTGGCAACCTCACGATCGTATCCCATCGGAGGCGGAACTGGTGGCGCAGTATGGCTTTAGCCGTATGACGATCAACCGGGCGCTACGTGAGCTAACGGATGAAGGATTGCTGGTGCGTTTGCAAGGGGTGGGAACATTTGTCGCCGAACCTAAAGGTCAATCCGCGCTGTTCGAAATTCGCAGCATCGCGGATGAAATTAATGCGCGCCAGCATCAGCATCGATGTGAGGTCCTGACGCTGGAAAGAACCCGGGCAAATGCGCAGCAAGCCACGGCGTTAAACGTCAAAGAAGGCACCCCCATTTTTCACTCCATCATGGTGCACTATGAGAACGAGCTGCCGGTGCAGATTGAAGATCGCTGCGTGAATGCGGAGATTGTGCCGGAGTATCTGTTGCAGGATTACAGCCAGACCACGCCGCATGCTTACCTGTCACTCATCGCCCCTTTGACGGAAGGGGAACATATTGTCGAAGCGGTACGCGCCAGCGCGGAAGAGTGTGCGCTGTTGCATATCAAAGAGCACGATCCCTGCCTGTTGATCCGCCGAAAGACCTGGTCGGCGTCTTCTATTGTCTCTCATGCCCGCTTACTTTTCCCTGGTTCCCGCTATCGTCTGCAAGGGCGATTTATGTCCTGAAAATCGTGATTGCTGCCGCAGTATGGCAAAAATGTAGCTCAGTTGTTAATCGCGATCTTGCGCCTGATTGTATAGACAAGTATATACTTTTAGCTAATGTGATCGTTAATCGTAGGCCTGATAAGACGCGTTAGCGTCGCCATCAGGCGCTGTGCCGGATGGCGGCATACACGCCTGATCCGGCCTACATTCAGCCTGAGGAGTTTTTGTCATGTCTCACAGCAAGTATCGTCAGCAGGATGTGCGTGCCCCGCGCGGCACCACCTTAACGGCCAAAAGCTGGCTGACCGAAGCGCCGCTGCGCATGTTAATGAACAATCTGGACCCTGACGTGGCGGAAAATCCGCATGAGTTGGTGGTGTACGGTGGGATTGGCCGTGCAGCGCGTGACTGGGAATGCTATGACGCCATCGTCAAGGCACTGACCGAACTGGAATCTGATGAAACTCTGCTGGTTCAGTCCGGGAAACCGGTCGGCGTGTTCAAAACTCATGACAATGCGCCGCGTGTGTTGATTGCCAACTCCAACCTGGTGCCGCACTGGGCTACCTGGGAACACTTCAACGAACTGGACGCCAAAGGTCTGGCGATGTATGGCCAGATGACTGCGGGGAGCTGGATCTACATCGGCAGTCAGGGCATCGTACAGGGCACTTATGAAACCTTCGTTGAAGCTGGACGTCAGCATTATCAGGGTAACCTGAGTGGACGCTGGGTTTTGACCGCCGGGCTGGGCGGCATGGGCGGGGCGCAACCGCTCGCAGCTACGCTTGCGGGCGCGTGTTCTCTGAATATTGAATGTCAGCAAAGCCGCATTGATTTCCGTCTGCGCACCCGTTACGTGGATGAGCAGGCCACCTCACTGGACGACGCTTTGGCGCGTATCGACAAATACACCCGCGAAGGTAAAGCGGTGTCCATTGCATTATGCGCGAACGCTGCCGACATTGTACCGGAACTGGTTAAGCGCGGCGTACGCCCGGATATGGTCACTGACCAGACCAGCGCCCATGACCCACTGCACGGTTATCTGCCGTCCGGCTGGAGTTGGGAAGAGTATCAGGCGAAAGCGGTATCCGATCCGCAAGGTACGGTACAGGCGGCAAAACGTTCAATGGCGACGCATGTTGAGGCGATGCTAGCGTTTAGCAAAATGGGTGTACCGACGTTTGATTACGGCAATAACATTCGCCAGATGGCCAAAGAGATGGGGGTGGAAAACGCCTTTGATTTCCCAGGGTTTGTGCCTGCTTATATTCGTCCGTTGTTCTGCCGCGGCATTGGTCCGTTCCGCTGGGTAGCGCTTTCCGGCGATCCGCAGGATATTTATAAAACCGATGCCAAAGTGAAAGAGATCGTGGCTGATGATAAGCATCTGCATCACTGGCTGGACATGGCACGTGAGCGGATCAACTTCCAGGGCTTACCGGCACGTATCTGTTGGGTTGGTCTGGAATGGCGACAAAAGCTGGGCCTGGCATTTAACGAGATGGTGCGCAGCGGTGAAGTATCTGCGCCGATTGTTATCGGCCGTGACCATCTGGATTCAGGCTCTGTTGCCAGCCCGAACCGCGAAACAGAAGCGATGCGCGACGGTTCTGACGCGGTATCCGACTGGCCGTTGCTGAATGCGCTGCTGAATACCGCCAGTGGTGCGACCTGGGTATCACTGCACCACGGTGGTGGCGTTGGAATGGGGTTCTCCCAACATGCCGGCATGGTGATTGTTTGTGATGGCTCTGATGAAGCTGCTGCACGTATTGCCCGGGTATTACATAACGATCCGGCGACAGGTGTTATGCGCCATGCCGATGCCGGGTATGACATTGCAGTGGAATGTGCCGTCGAAGAAGGGCTGAATTTGCCGATGATTGCCGCCACGCAGGGGAAACGCTGATATGAACACAATTACCTTAACGCCTGGCCACCTTAGCTTTGCGCAGTTGCGCGATATCTGGCAACAGCCGGTTCAACTGAGCCTTGATGCCAGTGCGATTGATGCAATTAATGCCAGCGTCGCCTGCGTCAATAGCATTGTCGCGGAAGGCCGCACGGCGTATGGCATTAATACCGGGTTTGGGCTTCTGGCTCAGACACGTATCGCGACTGACGATCTGCAAAATTTACAGCGCTCGCTGGTATTGTCTCATGCAGCAGGTGTAGGCGAAGCGTTAGATGATGCGATGGTGCGCCTGATTATGGTGCTGAAAATTAACAGCCTGGCGCGTGGTTTTTCCGGTATTCGCCTGAACGTCATTGAAGCGCTGATTGCGCTGGTCAACGCCGGGGTGTACCCGCTCATTCCGGCGAAAGGATCGGTGGGGGCATCGGGCGACCTGGCCCCGCTGGCGCATATGTCCCTGACGCTGTTGGGAGAAGGCAAGGCGCGCTGGCAGGGAGAATGGCTCCCGGCGGCAGACGCGCTGAAGAAGGCCGGGCTGGAGCCGATTACTCTGGAAGCGAAGGAAGGGTTGGCGCTGCTGAATGGCACCCAGGCTTCCACCGCCTTTGCATTACGTGGGTTGATTGAGGCGCAGGAGCTGTTTGCTTCCGCGACGGTGTGCGGGGCACTGACCACCGAAGCGGTATTAGGCTCGCGTCGTCCGTTTGATGCCCGTATTCATGCGGCACGAGGACAGCGTGGACAAATTGATGCCGCGACGCTGTATCGCCATGTGCTGACCGATTCCAGCGCACTTTCACAGTCGCATCACAACTGTGAAAAAGTGCAGGACCCCTATTCTCTGCGCTGCCAGCCTCAGGTCATGGGAGCCTGTCTGACACAAATGCGCCAGGTCATGGAGGTGTTGCTGGTGGAGGCCAACGCCGTTTCGGACAACCCGCTGGTGTTTGCCGAAGAAGGTGATGTTATTTCTGGTGGTAACTTCCATGCTGAACCGGTGGCAATGGCAGCGGATAATCTGGCGCTGGCGATTGCCGAAATCGGGGCGTTATCCGAGCGACGTATTGCGTTGATGATGGATAAACATATGTCGCAACTGCCGCCTTTCCTGGTGAAAAATGGCGGGGTTAACTCCGGCTTTATGATTGCTCAGGTGACTGCAGCTGCGCTGGCGAGCGAGAATAAAGCCCTCGCGCACCCGCACAGCGTGGATAGTTTACCCACGTCAGCAAATCAGGAAGATCATGTCTCAATGGCACCTGCAGCAGGTCGTAGACTGTGGGAGATGGCGGCGAATACGCGTGGCGTGATTGCTGTGGAGTGGCTGGCGGCTTGTCAGGGGATTGATCTACGTGAAGGATTAACCTCAAGCCCGCTACTGGAGCAGGCGCGCCAGACGCTGCGTGAGCAGGTTGTGCACTATACGCAGGACCGTTTTTTCGCCCCGGATATTGAATGTGCGACCGAACTGTTAGCGCAGGGTGCGTTGTTAAAATTGTTGCCTGAGTTTCTGTAATACCCTGCCGGATGCGCTGACGCTTATCCGGCCTACAAAACCAGGAAACCCGTAGGCCGGATGAGGCGAAGCCGATATCCGGCGCTGCGTTTAACTAAACATCGCAGTAATCGATGCGCTGGCGAGCGAATGAAAATGGACGTTAAATCCGACCATCGCGCCGCTGGCGCTCTCATCGACATCAATCCGTTCCACATCCAGCGCGTGAACCGTAAATATATAGCGATGGGTTTCGCCTTTCGGTGGTGCCGCACCGCCATAGCCCGCTTTGCCGAAATCTGTTCGGGTTTGAATGACCCCATCCGGCAGGGCAACCCGTCCGGAGCCATACCCTTGCGGTAGTGCGCGGGTATCCGCCGGCAGATTGACCACTACCCAATGCCACCAGCCGGAGCCGGTAGGCGCATCAGGATCATAGCAGGTCACGACAAAGCTTTTAGCTCCGGCGGGCACATCATCCCATGCCAGATGTGGCGAAAGATTATCCCCGTCGTACCCCATGCCGTTAAAGACGTGGCGATGTGGTAGCTTTTCCCCATCGCGCAGATCGTTGCTGATTAATTTCATGCTGACTCCTCTCGTTAGCCAAAAAGTGTAGCCAGAAACCACTCAGCTTACCGCTGATTATTCGCTAAAAAATGTTGCCTGGCGCACAGCATCGTTCACAGCCTGTGTCAGACGTTGCAATTGATCGGGTTGGATGATGTACGGCGGCATCAGATAAATGAGTTTGCCGAACGGTCTTACCCATACGCCCCGTTCAACGAAGAACTTCTGTAGTGCCGCCATATTTACCGGCTGGGTGGTTTCTATCACGCCAATAGCGCCAAGCACGCGCACGTCGGCGACATAGTCGGAATCCGCTGCGGGGGGGAGTTCTTCACGCAACTGCGTTTCAATGGCCGCGACCTGTGAGCGCCACTCGCCGGTGTTGAGCAGCGACAGGCTGGCCGAGGCGACGGCGCAGGCCAGCGGATTACCCATAAAGGTCGGGCCGTGCATAAAGCAGCCAGCATCACCGTTGCTGATGGTTTCTGCGACCAGGCGGGTGGTCAGGGTCGCGGAAAGGGTCATCGTGCCGCCCGTTAACGCTTTGCCGAGGCACAAAATATCCGGTGTAATACCAGCATGTTCACAGGCAAACAGTTTACCTGTACGACCAAATCCGGTGGCGATTTCATCGGCAATCAACAGGATACCTTCACGGTCACACATCTTACGAATACGCTTCAGCCATTCGGGATGATACATGCGCATACCGCCAGCGCCTTGCACAATAGGCTCAAGGATCACCGCTGCTATCTCGTGGCGATGCGCGGCCATCAGGCGGGCGAACGGTACCATATCCAGTTCGTCCCACTCGCCGCCCATGCGGCTTTGCGGGGCGGGCGCAAACAGGTTTTCTGGCAGATAACCCTTCCACAGGCTGTGCATTGAGTTGTCGGGATCGCAGACCGACATGGCGCCGAAGGTGTCACCGTGATAGCCGTTACGAAACGTCAGGAAACGCTGACGCGCTTCGCCTTTTGCCTGCCAGTATTGCAGCGCCATTTTCATTGCCACTTCGACGGCAACCGAACCTGAATCCGCGAGAAAAACGCACTCCAGCGCCCTGGGTGTCATGTCCACCAACTGGCGACACAATGTAATGGCTGGGGCATGGGTAATACCGCCAAACATCACATGCGACATGGCATCAATCTGCGTTTTCATCGCGGCGTTCAACTGCGGGTGATTGTAGCCATGGATCGCCGCCCACCAGGATGACATGCCGTCAATCAGTCTCTCACCGCTGGCTAAAATCAGTTCGCAACCTTCGGCGCGAGCCACCGGGTAAACCGGCAAAGGAGAGGTCATCGAGGTGTATGGATGCCAGATATGGCGTTGGTCAAAAGCAAGATCGTCCGTTGTCATAATCGACTTGTAAACCAAATTAAAAAGATTTAGGTTTACGAGTCTACACCAAACTTACAACGAAACGTATATCAATATGGCTCACACTTCTCGCTGGACAATGTCGCAAGTCACCGAATTATTTGAAAAACCGCTGCTGGATCTGCTGTTTGAAGCGCAACAGGTGCACCGTCAGCATTTTGATCCGCGGCAGGTACAGGTGAGTACGCTGCTGTCGATTAAAACCGGTGCTTGTCCGGAAGATTGCAAATACTGCCCGCAAAGTTCACGCTATAAAACCGGTCTGGAAACCGAGCGCCTGATGGAAGTTGAGCAGGTTCTGGATTCCGCGCGTAAGGCGAAACAGGCCGGTTCAACGCGATTTTGCATGGGGGCTGCGTGGAAGAATCCGCATGAGCGCGATATGCCTTACCTGGAACAGATGGTCCAGGGCGTAAAAGAACTGGGGCTGGAAGCCTGCATGACGCTGGGCACGCTCAATGAAACGCAGGCTCAGCGTCTGGCCAGTGCGGGACTCGACTACTACAACCACAACCTCGACACCTCGCCGGAGTTCTACGGCAATATCATCACCACCCGTTCCTACCAGGAGCGACTTGATACGCTGGACAAAGTGCGCGAGGCGGGGATTAAAGTCTGCTCTGGCGGTATCGTGGGGTTAGGTGAAACGGTTACCGATCGCGCTGGTTTATTGCTGCAGTTAGCGAATTTGCCAACACCGCCGGAAAGTGTGCCGATCAACATGCTGGTGAAAGTAAAAGGCACGCCGCTGGCAGATAACGACGATGTCGATGCGTTTGATTTTATTCGCACTATCGCTGTGGCCCGCATCATGATGCCAACGTCATACGTGCGTCTTTCTGCCGGGCGTGAGCAGATGAACGAACAGACTCAGGCAATGTGTTTTATGGCCGGGGCCAACTCGATTTTCTACGGCTGCAAGCTGCTGACTACACCCAACCCGAACGAAGACAAAGATCTGCTTTTATTCCGCAAGCTCGGTCTGAATCCGCAACAAACGACGGTGCTGGCGGGGGATAACGAACAGCAGCAACGTCTGGAGCAGGCGTTGCGTACCCCGGATACAGACGACTACTACAACGCGGCAACCGTATGACCTGGCAGCAAAAAATTGACGATGCGCTAACGGCGCGTCGTTGTGCTGATGCCCTGCGTCGCCGTTATGCGGTGACGCAGGGGGCAGGGCGCTGGTTGTTGGCCGAGGGGCGTCAGTATCTGAATTTTTCCAGTAACGATTATCTGGGGTTAAGTCACCATCCGCAGATAGTCTGTGCCTGGCAGCAGGGGGCTGAACGTTTTGGCGTCGGTAGCGGAGGGTCAGGCCATGTTAGCGGCTATTCCATCGCGCATCAGGCGCTCGAAGACGAACTGGCGCAATGGCTGGGTTATTCACGAGCATTGCTGTTCATCTCCGGCTTTGCTGCCAACCAGGCGGTGATCGCCGCGTTGATGGGAAAAGAGGATCGGATTGTCGCCGACCGCCTCAGCCATGCGTCGTTGCTGGAAGCGGCCAGCCTGAGTCCCGCCGTGTTACGCCGTTTTACCCATAACGACCCGCAACATCTGGCTCGTCTGCTGTCTGCCCCCTGTCCGGGGCAGCAGTTAGTAGTTACCGAAGGCGTGTTCAGCATGGATGGCGATAGCGCACCGCTGGCGGATATCCATGCCGCAGCGCAACGCCAGGCGGCCTGGTTGCTGGTGGATGATGCGCACGGTATCGGCGTGTGCGGTGAGGAAGGGCGCGGCTCGTGCTCCCGACAGCAGGTCAAACCTGAACTGCTGGTGGTGACATTTGGTAAGGGATTTGGCGTCAGCGGTGCGGCAATACTGTGTTCTGACAGCGTGGCTGATTATCTGCTGCAGTTTGCCCGTCATCTGATTTACAGCACCAGCATGCCACCAGCGCAGGCGCAGGCATTGCGTGCCGCGCTGGCAGTGATCCGCAGTCGTGAGGGGGATGAACGCCGGGAAAAACTGGCGATGTTGATCCAACGTTTTCGTGCTGGCCTGGATACGCCGGATTTCACGCTGGCAAATTCAGACAGTGCCATCCAGCCATTGATCGTGGGCGATAACCATAAAGCGCTGCAACTGGCGGAGGCTTTACGCGCTCAGGGTTGTTGGGTGACCGCCATTCGGCCTCCTACTGTACCGGTCGGCACAGCCAGATTACGGCTGACGCTGACGCAGGCTCATGAATGCCAGGATATTGACCGTTTACTGGAGGTGCTGCATGGCGCAGGTCAATAAACAGGCCATTGCTGCCGCATTTGGACGCGCCGCTTCCCACTATGAACAACATGCCGGGCTACAGTGCCAAAGCGCCGACGCCTTGCTGGCGCTGCTTGGTGAACGGGATTATGCACGGGTACTGGATGCGGGCTGCGGCCCTGGGCGCATGAGTCGCTACTGGCGTGAGCAGGGAAGTGAAGTCAGCGCACTGGATCTTTCTGAACAAATGCTGGCAGAGGCACAGCGGCAAAATGCCGCCCACCATTATCTGCTGGCGGATATTGAAGCCATCCCACAAAACACCGCCACCTTTGACCTGGCCTGGAGCAATCTGGCGGTTCAGTGGTGCGATAATTTACGCGGGGCGCTAAACGAGCTTTGCCGGGTTGTGCGTCCCGGAGGCACGGTGGCGTTTAGTACGTTGGCACATGGATCGATGCCGGAATTACGTCGGGCGTGGCAAGCGGTAGATGACCGGGAGCACACCAACCGTTTCTTGCCCGTGGAGCAACTTGAAAAGGCGCTGCATGGCTGGGACGTCGAGTATCAGCATCATACGGTGACACTGTGGTTTGACGACGCGCTGAGCGCCATGCGCTCGCTCAAAGGGATCGGTGCGACGCATCTCCATGATGGACGCGAGCAGCGCGTACTGACCCGTTCACAGCTGCAGCAGTTACAGTTAGCCTGGCCCTCCGTGCAGGGAAAATACCCGCTGACGTATCAACTTTTTTTAGGAGTAATTCAACGTGACCAGAACGTATTTTGTCACCGGGACGGACACTGAGGTCGGTAAAACCATTGCCAGCTGTGCGCTACTGCAGGCAGCGGGACAATTGGGTTATCGAACGGTCGGCTATAAGCCCGTCGCCTCTGGGAGTGAAATGACGGCAGATGGTCTGCGAAACTCTGATGCCCTTGCCCTGCAGCGCAACAGCGCTGTGGCAGTGAACTATACGGCAATCAACCCCTATACCTTTGCCGAACCCACGTCACCGCATATCATCAGCGCTGATGAAGGGCGACCGATTCTGGCTTCAGTGATGTCTGCGGGTTTACAGGCGCTGCAAATGCAGGCCGACTGGGTGCTGGTGGAGGGCGCTGGCGGTTGGTTTACGCCGCTTTCACCCACGCTGAGTTTTTCTGACTGGGTACAGACGGAACAACTGCCGGTTATTCTGGTGGTTGGCGTCAAGCTTGGCTGCATCAACCATGCCATTCTGACTGCACAAGCGGTACAACAGGCTGGGTTGACGCTGGCGGGGTGGGTCGCCAATGATGTGGCTCCGCCAGGGAAACGCCATGCTGAATATATGGCAACGCTGAAACGCGCGATTCCGGCCCCGCTGCTGGGGGAAATCCCCTGGCTGGAAGACGAGCCAGAACGCGCAACGACAGGGCACTATCTTGACCTTAGCGTTTTGCCTCTGGCACCATCCAGGCGTTAAGAAACGGGTCGTTGAACTGCGTCAGTTGTCCCTGGGCCACATTGCGTCCGCGATGTAACAGGCAATAGCAATCAGCGACCCGACGAATAAACGGCAGGCTTTGCTCTGCGAGCATAATCGCGATGCCCAACTCCTGGCTTAGCCTCACAATCAGGTTCCCCAGCTTGTGGATATACGCCTGGCCCGTGCCTCGCGTAGGCTCATCAAGGATCAGCAGGCGTGGGCGTGTAACCAGTGCGCTGGCGAGCGCGAGCTGGTGCTGATCATCCTCTGATAAGACGCCCCCTTTGGTCTGACGCAGACTGTACAACTGTGGGAAGAGGCGGTATATATCGCTGCTGTTCATCGTTTCGCTTTCTTCAACCGCCTGGCGCGCAATATGCAGATTTTCCTCGACTGTCAGCTGCGAAAAAATTCGTCTCTCTTGTGAAACAGAGTTAATACCCAGCGCAATGCGATTTGCCGCCGGGATCGGACTCAGATCGCACGGTGGCGCGCCTGCCTGATGCCAGACCATCGTACCGCTTTCGATAGGCAAATTGCCGATGATGCAATTGGCCAGCGTCGTTTTCCCCATCCCCGGAAGTCCCAGCACGCCGGTGCACTTGCCGGGCTGCAGGTCGAGATCCACATTCCATAGCGTGTGCTGGTTGCCGTAATAGTGATTCACTGCGCGAAGACTCAACATCGATTTTCTCCATCATGAAGTTATTCGCCCGACAGGCCGGGAAGCAGAAGAAAATTGCAAATCTCTTGCCAGAAAAGGGAAATACGCGAAAAACAGCGGGATAGCGTGATCCACCGGCAGCGATGTCTGGATTTTAACGATCCGGGTTAATTTTGCGCACACTGCCAGTGCCTGGTCGCGTCGGGATGGTGCAGGCAGGTAAATGGTGAAAATGCGAGCAAGATCTCGACCGTCTCCAGGGCTTCGTTGGCTGATAAATATAAAAAAATGCCGATAATTTTTTTTTATCCCACCCGAAAAGGGCAAGTCGGTGTTTTTGCCAGGCGGCAGTCAGCACGGGCTGGAGGCAGTTATCCACTATTCCTGTGGATAACCTTGTGTATTAGAGTTAGAAAACACAATGTAAGCGAGAGAAGACGCGGCCTGCGACTAAATTGATGCGAAAGACGGCTTGAGAGAATAGTCATTGAAATACAGAATGTTAGATAAAAGCAATGGCTGTCGCAGAAGCGTCATGCGTTGCCATAAAACTTTCATCTGCCGTCTTGACAAATGTTAAAAAAGTCATTGGTTTGGGGATAACACCTTTTTGCTGGTGTTTTATCTCGCCAGTGCCAAAATTTTAGCCTGCTATGGCGGGCTTTCTGATGGCGTAACAGAAATATTCTGGTGCGTTACTGTTTTTTCATCCAGTATATTTTACTGGCAAAATATACTGCTGCGAGTAAAATTACACTCCTGCCCGCCCATTGCTTCAGGTAGCTGCTCATGAGTAAACCGTTCAAACTGAATTCCGCTTTTAAACCCTCTGGCGATCAGCCTGAGGCGATTCGTCGCCTGGAAGAAGGGCTGGAGGATGGTCTGGCGCATCAGACGCTGCTCGGGGTGACGGGGTCGGGGAAGACATTCACTATCGCCAACGTGATTGCGGACTTACAGCGTCCGACGATGGTGTTGGCCCCTAACAAGACCCTCGCAGCCCAGTTGTACGGCGAGATGAAAGAGTTCTTCCCGGATAACGCGGTGGAATATTTCGTTTCCTACTACGACTATTATCAGCCGGAAGCTTATGTCCCGAGCTCTGATACTTTTATCGAGAAAGATGCGTCGGTAAACGAACACATTGAACAGATGCGTTTGTCGGCGACCAAAGCCCTGCTTGAACGGCGGGATGTGGTGGTGGTGGCCTCGGTTTCCGCGATCTACGGTCTGGGCGATCCGGATCTGTATCTGAAGATGATGTTGCACCTGACGGTGGGGATGATTATCGACCAGCGCGCGATCCTGCGCCGGCTTGCTGAGCTGCAATACACGCGTAACGATCAGGCATTCCAGCGCGGGACGTTCCGTGTGCGTGGTGAGGTGATCGACATCTTTCCGGCTGAATCTGACGATATCGCACTGCGCGTCGAGTTGTTTGATGAAGAAGTTGAGCGCTTGTCGCTGTTCGACCCGCTAACCGGGCAGGTTGAATCCACTATTTCGCGCTTCACCATTTACCCGAAAACCCACTACGTGACGCCGCGCGAACGTATTGTGCAGGCAATGGAAGAAATTAAAGTCGAGCTGGCGGAGCGCCGCAAAATCCTGCTGGCGAATAACAAGCTGGTGGAAGAACAGCGTTTAAGCCAGCGTACGCAGTTCGATCTGGAAATGATGAACGAGCTGGGTTACTGCTCGGGTATTGAAAACTATTCACGCTATCTGTCCGGACGCGGTCCGGGCGAGCCGCCGCCGACGCTGTTTGATTACCTGCCCGCCGATGGCTTGTTGGTGGTGGATGAATCCCACGTTACGATTCCGCAAATTGGTGGGATGTACCGCGGCGACCGGGCACGAAAAGAGACGCTGGTTGAATATGGATTCCGTCTGCCGTCGGCGCTGGATAACCGTCCGCTGAAGTTTGAAGAGTTCGAGGCGCTGGCACCGCAAACCATTTATGTTTCAGCGACGCCGGGCAATTATGAGCTGGAGAAATCCGGTGATGATGTGGTCGATCAGGTGGTGCGACCCACCGGGCTGCTGGACCCGGTCATTGAAGTTCGTCCGGTCGCGACGCAGGTTGATGACCTGCTGTCTGAGATCCGCATTCGCGCGGCGATTAACGAACGCGTGCTGGTGACGACACTCACGAAACGGATGGCGGAGGATCTCACCGAATATCTCGAAGAACACGGCGAGCGGGTACGCTATTTGCACTCCGACATTGATACCGTCGAACGCATGGAAATCATTCGTGATTTGCGCCTGGGCGAGTTTGACGTGCTGGTGGGTATCAACCTGTTACGAGAGGGTCTGGACATGCCAGAGGTCTCCCTGGTGGCGATTCTGGATGCAGACAAAGAAGGGTTCCTGCGTTCGGAACGATCGCTTATCCAGACCATCGGTCGAGCCGCGCGTAACATCAACGGTAAAGCGATTCTCTACGGCGATAAAATTACCGCATCGATGGCGAAGGCCATTGGTGAAACCGAACGTCGCCGCGAGAAGCAGCAACTGTATAACGAAGAGCACGGTATTACGCCACAAGGGCTGAACAAGAAAGTCGTTGATATTTTGGCGTTGGGGCAGAATATTGCGAAGACCAAAGCGAAGGGCAAAGGGAAGTCGCGTGCTGGGGCGAAATCCGAGGTGGTTGAGCTGGATATGACGCCGAAAGCGTTGCAGCAGAAGATTCACGAGTTAGAAGGTCAGATGATGCAGCATGCGCAGAACCTTGAGTTCGAAGAGGCCGCGCAGATCCGTGACCAGTTGCATCAGTTGCGCGAGTTGTTTATCGCGGCATCGTAAGTGTGTGCCGGATGCGGGATAAACCCCTTATCCGGCCTACATGCGCACCTGTAGGCCTTATAAGCGCAGCGCATCAGGCAGCGTTTGGTGCCGGATGGCAGAGCAGCGCGTTTTGTAGACCGGATAAGCGCAGCGCATCAGGCAGCGTTTGGTGCCGGATGGCAGAGCAGCGCGTTTTTGTATGCCGAATAAGCGCAGCGCATCAGGCAGCGTTTGGTGCCGGATGGCAGAGCAGCGCGTTTTTGTATGCCGAATAAGCGCAGCGCATCAGACGGCGTTTGGTGCCCGATGGCAGTGCAGCGCGTTTTGTAGGCCTGATAAGCGCAGCGCATCAGACAGCGTTTGGTGCCCGATGGCAGTGCAGCGCGTTTTGTAGGCCTGATAAGCGCAGCGCATCAGGCAAAGACGTTCACCCTAACGCCTGCACCGCTTTCTCCAGCGCGCTATGCAGCAACTGACGGTCATGACGATAGGGGATATCGCTGGCTTCCAGTTCATCCTGAATCACAATGCGGTCGGTCACGGCCGAAACATCGACTTTTGGCCCCACAATCACCGCATCAATCACTTTCTTACCAACATATTGCTCAATGATAGCCAGCTTATCGGCAAGGGTCAGGCTGGCGGCAGGCAGGCTGAGTTCGCGTCCCAGATTGCCGATATAAACCATTGGTGCCGGTGTACGACGCAATGCCTGCGCCATTTCGTCAAGCAGTAGTAGCGGCATCAGGCTGGTATAAAAACTCCCCGGTCCTATCAGGATCAGATCCGCTTCCGCGATGGTTTCAATCGCCTCTCGCGTGGCGGGAACTTTAGGTGAGAGCATTAATTCTTGCGGCAGGGTAGTGAGCTGGTCGATATTTACTTCGCCATACACTTCATGTCCCTGATCGTCGAGCGCCATCAGGTCCACCGGCAGTTCTGACATGGGAATTAAATGTGCATCAACTTTTAGCAGGCTGCGAATTAAATTGATGGCTTCCAGAGGCCGCACGCTGAGGTGATCGAGCGCCTTTAACATCAGATTTCCGAGGTTATGACCGGAAAGTTCGCCATTACCGCCAAAACGGTACTCAAACATCGCCGATGCAACGCTTGGTTGGGTAATTAATTGGTTAAGGCAGTTCCGCATGTCTCCCCAGGCAATACCGCCTTCTGAACGGCGAATTCGCCCTGTGGAACCACCGTTATCGGTGGTCGTGACGATGCCCGTCAGGCGTGAACCTAAAGAGGAAAGTGACGAGAGAACGCGTCCTAATCCATGCCCTCCGCCGAGAGCGACAACGCGATCCAGATCTGCCAGCGTACGAGTGCGCATAGTTATTCCTGATATCAATTGATCGGCGCTACAGTAACGTAAATAGCGTGTTTTCAGCAATTATCCAGTCGCCATCGGCAGAAAATAATTTTCTGCGATCTACCCCTTTCTGACGACATCCACCTGATAGCAAGATGATGTATATCAATGCAAAACCATGGTTTTTGCTTATTCTGTAGCGAAATTGCACGATCATGTCGCTATATACATATTTATACAGCGAAAGTGTACATGGCAAAAGTGTCATTTACACGCTAGTATCGGCATAACCACAATGTACTCGAAGCATGACGAGTATAAACACTCTAGCCTCTGCACCTGGGTCAAATGATACGGTGCTTTGGCCGTGACGATACGTGAATACGATTGTCACCAGGGCGCAGGAAGAAATGACTTCGCCTCCCGTATTTGGAAAGGTGTACATGGGCTCTCAACTTACCGATGCATTCGCGCGTAAGTTTTACTACTTGCGTTTGTCGATTACCGATGTGTGTAACTTTCGTTGCACCTACTGTCTGCCAGATGGCTATAAGCCAGGTGGTGTGACTAATAACGGCTTTCTGACCGTTGATGAAATTCGCCGCGTCACACGTGCGTTCGCCAGTCTGGGAACGGAAAAGGTGCGTCTGACAGGTGGCGAACCGTCACTGCGTCGCGATTTTACCGACATTATTGCTGCCGTACGTGAAAACGACGCGATTCGTCAGATTGCGGTAACCACCAATGGTTATCGTCTGGCACGCGATGCTGCTGCATGGCGCGATGCCGGGCTGACGGCACTTAACGTCAGCGTCGACAGCCTCGATGCCCGTCAGTTTCATGCCATTACCGGGCAGGATAAGTTTCAGCAGGTGATGGCGGGGATTGACGCCGCCTTCGATGCCGGTTTTGAAAAAGTGAAAGTCAACACCGTGCTGATGCGCGATGTAAACCATCATCAACTGGACACCTTCCTGGCCTGGGTTCAACCGCGGCCAATTCAGCTACGTTTTATTGAACTGATGGAAACGGGTGAGGGCAGTTCTCTCTTCCGCAAACACCATATCTCCGGGCAGGTACTGCGCGATGAACTGCTTAAGCGCGGCTGGATCCACCAGTTACGCCAGCGCAGCGATGGTCCGGCTCAGGTTTTCTGTCATCCTGATTATGCCGGTGAAATTGGTCTGATCATGCCTTATGAGAAAGACTTTTGCGCCACCTGCAATCGCCTGCGTGTGTCATCCGTCGGTAAACTTCATCTGTGTTTATTTGGTGAAGGCGGGGTGAACTTGCGTGATTTGCTGACCGACGACGCCCAGCAGGCTGCGCTTGAAGAACGTATCTCTGCCGCGTTGCTGGAGAAAAAGCAGACCCATTTCCTGCATCAGAACAATACCGGTATTACGCAAAACTTATCTTACATTGGCGGCTGATCGCTAAAAGGAGTTTCTCATGAGTCAGGTAAGCGCTGAATTTATCCCGACACGCATTGCTATTCTTACCGTTTCCAACCGTCGTGGCGAAGAAGATGACACTTCCGGCCATTATCTGCGTGATTCGGCGCAAGAAGCGGGTCATCAGATTGTTGATAAGGCGATTGTCAAAGAGAACCGCTATGCGATTCGCGCTCAGGTTTCTGCGTGGATTGCCAGTGACGATGTGCAAGTCGTGCTCATTACTGGCGGTACCGGTTTAACCGAAGGCGATCAAGCACCGGAAGCGCTGCTGCCGCTGTTTGACAGAGAAGTCGAAGGCTTCGGCGAAGTATTTCGCATGCTCTCCTTTGAGGAGATTGGTACGGCGACGCTGCAGTCTCGTGCGGTTGCCGGGGTGGCAAATAAGACGCTGATTTTCGCCATGCCGGGGTCGACCAAAGCGTGTCGTACCGCCTGGGAAAATATTATTGCGCCGCAGCTCGATGCCCGTACACGTCCGTGTAACTTCCACCCACATTTGAAGAAATAAGTATGTCGCAATTAACCCATATTAATGCCGCTGGTGAAGCGCACATGGTGGATGTTTCTGCCAAAGCAGAGACTGTACGCGAGGCGCGAGCTGAAGCATTCGTGACCATGCGCAGTGAAACGCTGGCGATGATTATTGATGGCAGCCATCATAAAGGTGATGTTTTCGCTACGGCCCGCATTGCGGGTATTCAGGCGGCTAAACGCACCTGGGATCTGATCCCGCTGTGCCATCCGCTGATGCTCAGCAAGGTTGAAGTCAATCTGCAGGCCGAACCGGAACACAACCGTGTCCGCATCGAAACGCTATGTCGGCTGACGGGAAAAACCGGTGTTGAAATGGAAGCATTAACGGCGGCTTCCGTCGCGGCGTTGACCATTTACGACATGTGCAAAGCAGTACAAAAGGATATGGTGATTGGTCCGGTACGTCTGCTGGCAAAAAGCGGCGGCAAGTCGGGGGATTTTAAGGTGGATGCACATGATTAAGGTTCTTTTCTTTGCCCAGGTGCGAGAATTGGTCAACACCGATGCGCTAGAGGTGACGGCTGAGTTTCCAACGGTAGAAGCACTGCGCCAGCATCTGGCGGGCAAAAGCGATCGTTGGGCACTGGCGCTGGAAGATGGCAAGCTGCTGGCGGCGGTAAACCAGACGCTGGTCAGCTTTGATCATCCTCTCAGGGCGGGTGATGAAGTGGCTTTCTTCCCGCCAGTGACCGGAGGCTAAAATGGCTGAAACGCGAATTGTTGTTGGGCATGCACCCTTCAGCGTCGGTGATGAATACCCCTGGCTTGCCGAGCGCGATGAAGACGGCGCAGTGGTCACCTTCACCGGTAAAGTCCGCAATCATAATCTGGGTGACAGCGTGCAGGCATTGACGCTGGAACACTATCCGGGGATGACTGAAAAAGCGCTGGCGGAAATCGTCGACGAAGCGCGTACGCGATGGCCGCTGGGCCGGGTAACGGTGATCCATCGCATTGGCGAACTGTGGCCGGGCGATGAAATTGTTTTTGTCGGTGTGACCAGCGCACACCGTAGTAGCGCGTTTGATGCCGGGCAGTTCATTATGGATTACCTGAAAACGCGTGCGCCGTTCTGGAAACGCGAAGCCACGCCAGAAGGTGAACGTTGGGTCGACGCCCGCGACAGCGATAAGCAAGCAGCAAAACGCTGGTAGAGTACAATTGGTTTAGGCACATACTGACTCAGGAGATTGTCATGGACCGATTCCCACGATCCGATTCTATTGTGCAGGCCCGTTCCGGCCTGCAAACCTACATGGCGCAGGTCTACGGCTGGATGACCTGTGGGTTGTTACTGACGGCGTTTATTGCATGGTATGCGGCGAATACGCCTGCAGTGATGATGTTTGTTTTTTCCAGCAAAATTACCTTCTTTGGGCTGATTATTGCACAACTGGCGCTGGTATTTGTCCTGTCGGGAATGGTGCAAAAGCTCAGTGCCGGAATGGCAACGACGCTGTTTATGCTCTATTCGGCGTTAACCGGGCTGACGCTATCGAGTATTTTTATCGTTTATACCTACTCGTCTATCGCCAGTACCTTCGTGGTCACCGGCGGGATGTTCGGTATCATGAGCCTGTACGGATACACCACTAAACGCGATCTCAGCGGCTTGGGTAACATGCTGTTTATGGCGTTAATTGGTATCGTTCTGGCTTCGTTGGTTAACTTCTGGCTGAAGAGCGAAGCGCTGATGTGGGCGGTGACCTACATTGGGGTGATCGTGTTTGTCGGCCTGACGGCCTACGATACGCAAAAGCTGAAAAACATCGGTGAGCAGATCGACTTGCGTGATAGTTCGAATCTGCGCAAGTATGCGATCCTCGGCGCGTTAACGCTGTATCTGGACTTCATCAACCTGTTCCTGATGTTGCTGCGTATCTTCGGCAATCGTCGATAATGCTTGTCGCCGGATGGCGCTGCGCCTGTCCGGCCTTGAAAGTAGGCCGGATAAGGCGTTAAGCCGCATCCGGCACTAAAGTCATGATGATTTAGCCATCGCCTCCTTGTTTGATACCCGCAACTTTTTCACCCGACGTCGCCATCAGTTTTTTCCTCCTGCATCCCCGGTTTGAATGCGATCTTGTGTTTCGAGCGCGGGTTGTGCCGGCGGCTCCACTTCAGTCAGGCGTGGAGTGTGTGCCGGTAGCCAACCGACCAGTGCCGGGAAGTGGCGTAAAAAGTGAAATGCCAATACGCTTTTGGTCAGGTTCCACCAGGTACGTTTTGGCAGCATGGATTCGTCAACCCGCTTGCAGTCCTGCGCAATAATAGGGTTCAGGTTGTCGCGCAGTATCTGATTAAAAGCACGGTCATGAATAATGAGATTGGCTTCCAGATTCAGCGACAGACTGAGCGGGTCAAGATTGCTGGAGCCGACGGTAGCCCAGTGATCGTCCATCAGTGCCACTTTGCCATGCAGCGGCTTGCGGTGATATTCGTAGACGTGGACGCCCCCTTTGACCAGATAGTTATACAGCAGCCGGGCACCCACTTTCACAATGGGTATATCAGGCTCGCCCTGAACGATGAGTTTTACCCGTACGCCGCGTCGCGCCGCTTTACGTAGTGCATGCAACAGACGATAACCGGGGAAGAAATAGGCATTGGCAATAATCACTTCCCGCTTTGCCTGCGCGAGCATTTTCAAATAATGGCGTTCAATATCATCGCGATGTTCCTCGTTATCACGCCAGACGAACAGCACCTGCGCTTCACCGGGGCGATGATTTTCGACGGCCCGGTGATGCCGCCGCCACCAGCGGCGTACGGCGCTTTGTCCCGGCAGGCTCTCCAGCACGAAGGTAAGAATATCGACCACAATCGGGCCTTCAACACGCACAGCGTAATCTTGCTTGGCTTCCGGCCCGTAGTCAGACATGTGTTCGGCGGAGTAATTAATGCCGCCGACGAAGGCGATGCGATCGTCAATGACCACAATTTTGCGATGCATCCGGCGAAACAAATTGGTGCGCATCCCGAACAGACGTGGGCGCGGATCGTAATAACGGAAAACAATACCCGCCGCGGTTAACTCTTCGACAAAGCGATCGCTGAGATCTGGTGAGCCATAGCCGTCCAGCAACACCTCTGCGGCGATCCCGCGGTGCGCGGCAGCGAGTAACGCGGCATGCAGCTGTTTCCCAACCGCATCTTCAAACCAGATAAAGGTCTCCAGAATGATTTTTTGCTCCGCGTGTTCAATCGCGTGAAATACGGCGGGATAGTACTGATCGCCGTTTTCCAGTAGCTGAATTTGATTGCCTTCACGCCAGCCAGTTTTCATACACGAATCTCCGCGCTCAGGGGGCATGATCGGACAAATGTCGCCAGTGTCGCAGCGCCAGCGCGGTTGGCATACTGGCGTTAGCATTTTTTACATAGATCCTGTCGAGGCGCAGTAGAGGACATCGCACCGGGAACGTTCGTGCCGGGCGACCGTGAGCGCGAGTAAAAATCTCGTCAAGACCGGCCTGGCTCTTTAACGGATAATTTGCCTGTTGTCGCCAGTCGTTAAAATCGCCAGCAACCACCACGGGGTCCGTGTCGGGCAGGGCATTAACCCAATTTGTCAGCATGCTGAGCTGTGCCTGGCGATGGGCCTCACGCAAACCGAGGTGGACGCACATCACATGAATCGGGCGGGAAAGCATCGGCGGCACAATGCGGCAGTAAAGCACACCACGCTTTTCACTCGTGCCAACGGATACATCACGATTTTCATAATGTTCAATGGGGTAACGCGATAGCACGGCGTTGCCGTGATGTCCTTGTGGATACACGGCATTGCGCCCGTAGGCGAAATCGCTCCACATGGTGTCGGCCAGAAACTCGTAGTGGCTGGTATCCGGCCAGTTTTCTATCTGCAGTGCGTGTACGTCGTGAGCGCCCAGCACTTCCTGCAGGCACACAATATCAGCGCCAACTGCCCTGACGGCATCCCGCAGCTCGGGCAAAATAAAGCGTCTGTTAAAGGCGGTGAAACCCTTGTGAGTATTAATGGTGAGCACATTGAATGAAAATCGGTCTGCGGATTCGCTCATGATTCTCCCGTTGGCGTCACTTTCCTGACTCTCTCCGTCATCCTTCGCGATGCGGGGGTTTTGACCGTATCGCGAATTCTGTGGCGAAATAAATAGTGTAGTCGCCGTCACAAAAAGATGCGGTGTTGCGGAATTTTCCGTAAAGTCCGGTACTCTGAATAATTAGTTAAAAATCCTTCAGGAGAAAAGCCATGAGGTGGCAACAACGTGTTCGTGTCGCAACGGGTCTAAGTTGCTGGCAGATTGTGTTGCATTTACTGGTAGTGGCGTTGCTGGTAATGGGCTGGATGAGCGGCAAGTTGGTGCACGTCGGCCTGGGATTATGCGTCGTGTATGGCGTAACGGTTATCTTAATGCTGGCATTGCAACGTCACCATGAACAGCGCTGGCGTGATGTGGCTGACGTGCTGGAAGAACTGACGACCACGTGGTATTTCGGTGCGGCAATGATCGTACTGTGGCTGCTGTCGCGTGTGCTGCAAAACAACGTGTTACTGGCGCTGGCGGGGCTGGCGATCCTTGCCGGACCCGCAGTGGTCTCGCTGTTGGCGAAAGACAAAAAGTTACATCACTTTGCGTCTAAACATCGCATACGCCGCTGAGCCTGTTGTGGCCGCTATTACCAATAGCGGCCACAAACTTCCCCAGACAATCTTCAGACTCGCATCCTTCAGGTAAATCTGTTTTGTGATGTCCGTAAAGTGACGGATCGGGTTTATCCACGTCAGGTTTTGTAACCATACCGGCATATTTTCGACCGGAGAGACATATCCGGACAGCAAAATCGCCGGCATCATAAAGACAAAGACGCCGATAAATGCCTGCTGCTGTGTCGCGCACAATGACGAAATCAGCAAGCCAAATCCCACCAGCGATAACCCGTAAATCACCATGGTGAAGTAGAACAAACCCAGTGAACCGGCAAACGGGATGTGATAGGCCCAGATGCCGATGGCCAGTACGATGGTGGCCTGAAAGGTGGCAACAATCAGTGCGGGCACCGCTTTACCGATAAAAATCTGCCAGGTTGTCAGTGGAGAAACCAGCAGTTGATCAAGTGTGCCCTGTTCGCGTTCACGGGCGACCGACAGTGAGGTGACGATCATCACGCCGATGGTGGTGATCATAGCGATCAGCGACGGAACTACGAACCATTTGTAATCCAGATTGGGGTTATACCAGTTACGCACGACCAGCTCGCTGTTGTTCGGTTTTGGCTTGCCGTCCATCAGCTCCTGCTGATACGCCTTAACGATCTGCTGCAGATAATTCGCGGCAATCTGCGCGCTGTTGGAGTTGCGCCCATCGAGAATGAGCTGCATGGGTGCTTGTTGGAAAGTATCCAGATTACGCGAGAAGTCTGCCGGGAAGCGCACCAGCAGCAGTGCTTTTTGCGTGTCGATGGTGGGTTGGATTTCCTGTGGGCTTTTTAGCAGCAGAATATGGGTAAAGGCGCTGGCACGGGCAAAACGCTGGGTTAATTCCACCGAATGTTTACCGTTATCTTCGTTATAGATAGCGATAGTGGCGTTAGTGACTTCCAGTGTTGCGGCGAACGGGAACAGAATGACCTGAATCAGTACCGGTAAAATCAGAATGGCCCGCGTCTGCGGCTCACGCAGCAGCGATTGCAGCTCTTTGCGAATTAATGTCCATAAGCGATGAAACATGCCAGTCCCCTTAATCCAGCCGACGTTTGGTTTTAAGCCACGTCAGGCCAATAAACATCACCGCCGAAGCGATTAAAAACAACACGTTGATAATCAGCACCACCGGAATATTTCCCGCCAGAAACAGGCTTTGCAACGTGCTGACGAAATAGCGTGCGGGAATAATGTAAGTCACCGCGCGGATAATCGCCGGCATGCTATCTATCTGGAAGATAAATCCCGACAACATAATTGAAGGCAGGAAGGCGGCGTTTAGCGCCACCTGTGCGGCGTTAAACTGATTGCGAGTGATGGTGGAAATCAGTAAACCCATACCGAGTGTGCTGAGCAGAAACAGGCTGGTAAAAAAAAACAGGATCAGCAACGAACCGCGATACGGCACGCCCAGAATAAATACCGAAACCAACATACACAGCAGCATCGCCAGCATGCCAAGAAAGTAATAGGGGATAAGCTTACACAGCAGCAACTCCACGCGGGTCACTTCGGTTGACAGCAACGCTTCCATGGTTCCACGCTCCCACTCACGCGCTACCACAAGCGAAGTGAGGATTGCGCCAATGACCGTCATAATGATAGTGACCGCCCCGGGAATAATAAAATGCTGGCTGATGGCCGCCGGGTTAAACCAGTACCGGGTCTGCACATCGATCAGTGGCTCGAACGATTCACCGCGGTCTTCTGCCCGTTGCTTTTGCCAAATCTGCCAAATACCTTCGACATAACCCTGCACAAAGTTAGCCGTGTTTGGCTCACTGCCGTCGGTGATGACCTGAATGGGCGCTACGTCGTTGGGGCGCGCCATCTGTTGGGCAAAATCTACCGGGATCACCACCAGGCCGCGAATGCGTCCGGCCTGCATTTTCTCAATCAATTCCTGACGGTTATCGCTGATGGTGGCATCAATATAGGGCGAGCCGGTCATGGTATGGGTAAAGTCCAGCGCCTCTTTGCTTTGCTGTTCAAGCAAAATCCCCACCCGCAGCTTGCTGGAGTCGAGGTTGATCCCGTAGCCGAAGATAAACAGCAGCAGTAGCGGGATCACTACCGCAATTAGCCAGCTACTGGGATCGCGGACGATCTGGCGTGTTTCTTTCACGCACAACGCCCGCACGCGCCGCCAGGAGAGAGAGTGGCTACTCATGCGTATGCTCCTTATCCCAGTCATTGATAAGCGTAATAAACGCCTGCTCCATAGTCGGGTCCGGCGTGTCGCTATCGGCTGCTTGTGCTTTCAGATCGTCAGGCGTGCCGCTGGCAATCAGCTTGCCGCGATATACCAGCCCGATACGATCACAGTATTCCGCCTCGTCCATAAAGTGGGTGGTGACCATCACCGTAACCCCTTTCTCTACCATGCTGTTGATATGCAGCCAGAATTCCCGACGGGTGAGGGGATCGACCCCGGAAGTGGGTTCATCAAGGAACAGGATATCGGGTTCATGCATCAGCGAGCAGGCCAGGGCCAGGCGCTGCTTAAAGCCCAGCGGCAGATCGTCGGTGGCGTGAGACGCGATGCTTTTCAGGCCGAATGCCTCGCTCATACGATCGATTTTCTCTTTCTGCGCACGGCCGCGCAGACCGTAGACCCCGGAGAAAAAGCGCAGATTCTGCTCAACCGTCAGGTTGCCGTACAGGGAGAATTTTTGCGCCATATAACCCAGATGCTGGCGCGCTTTGCCGGAGCTGACTTTCAGATCCATATCCAGCACCAGCGCTTTGCCGGAGGTGGGGACCAGCAGACCGCACATCATTTTAAAGGTGGTGGATTTACCGGCACCGTTCGGCCCAAGCAGGCCAAAAATCTCACCACGTTGTACGGCAAAATCCACATGATCGGTGGCCGCAAAATCACCAAATTTCTTGGTCAGTGCTTTGGCTTCGATCACCGTTTCACCAGGCGTTCCTTCCACCGTATGCAGGATCGCGCCCAGTGGTGATTCCGACGTACCGGCACCACCCAGTAAATCAATGAAGGCATCCTCGAAGCGGGGCGTCGTTTCGCTGATGTTAATCTCCGGCATCCCGTCGGCCTGACGAATATCGTCTGCTGAGGCTGCTTTTTTCAGGATCAAACGTACCGATTTCCCCTGAATCATCCCGTCGCTGACCTGCGGTAGTTTTAATGCCCGCTGCAGCAACCGACGGTTGTTTTCCTGCGGACTGCTCATCAGGAAACTGCGGCCCGCCATGGTTTGCGTCAGTTGAGTTGGTTCGCCCTGATACAACAGTTCGCCTTCGTTCATCAGCAGCACATCGCGGCACTGCTCTGCCTCATCCAGATACGAGGTACTCCAGAGGATCAACATGCCATCCCCCGCCAGTTCGTGCACCATTTGCCACAGTTCACGACGGGAGATGGGATCGACGCCGACACCCGGCTCATCAAGCAACAATACTTTGGGCTCGCCGACCAGCGTACAGGCCAGCCCCAGCTTCTGTTTCATCCCACCGGAAAGTTTGCCAGCCAGACGCCCGGTAAATGGCCCCAACGAGGTAAATTCCAGCAGGCGGGCAAACGTTTTTTCTCGCGCTTCGCCGGTGACACTGCGCAAATCGGCATAGAGATTGAGGTTCTCCATGACGGTTAAATCTTCATACAGGCCAAATTTCTGTGGCATATAACCGAGTACCGCATGCAGCGCACTGTCGTCCTTGATGGGGTCGAAGCCGATCACCGCAGCACTTCCGGCATCAGGTTTTAATAACCCCGCCAACATTCGCATCAGCGTGGTTTTGCCCGCGCCATCAGGCCCGACAAGCCCAGTAACGTAGCCTGCATGAATGGTGCAGTCGAGTGGGGCGACTGCCGGTTTTTCCATCCCGGCAAAGCGTTTCGTCAGACCATTCAGCGTAATGACGGCGTCATTCATGCCGCGCCTCGGTACCGAATTTTAACGTCACCGGCATTCCCTGGCGTAGCGCGTCGTCTGCGTCGGTCACGACAATACGCAGACGGTAAACCAGGTCAGTACGCAGGTCCGGGGTTTCCACCGTTTTCGGGGTAAATTCTGCGGTAGGTGACACGAAGCCAATTTTACCGTGATACGGTTTGTCCGGCCGACCGTCGGTGTAGAGCAAAATTTCACGTCCCGGCTGCGCCTGGCTCAGATTACGTTCGTCAACATAGGCGCGCACCCAGACCGGGCGGGTGAGCGACAGCGTCAGTACCGTACCGCCTGCGCTGAGCATACTGCCGGGTTCGACCGCACGGGTAAGCAGCGTGCCGTCTGACGGTGAGGTCAGCGTGGTGTCATGCAAATTAAGCTCAGCCTGTGCCAGCTCAGCCTGAGCCTGTTCGAGCGTGGCTTTTGCCTGCTCAATATCCTGCACACGGTTACCGCTGCGATATTGCGCGAGTTTATCTTGCGCGGATTTTAACGATGCCAGCGCCTGGTCACGCGATGAACGGGCATTTTCCAGATCGTTGGCGGAGATGGTGCGACTTTTCCACAATCCAACCTGTCGATTATAAAAATTCTGCGCGTAATCATAAGCCGCCTGCGCCTGTTTTACCGCCGCGGCAGTTTGCGCGATCTCTTCTTCCCGATAACCTGCCAGCATCAGGTCGTACTGCGCCTGGGCGGCGGCAACATTGGCTTTCGCCTGCATCAGCGCGTTTTCATACGGGGCGCGATCCAGCTCGCCCAGCACCTGGCCTGCAGTAATGGCATCGCCTTCGTCAACCGCCAGCGAGGCCAGCCGGCCACCGACACGAAAACTCAGGTTGACGCTACGGATGTCGACGTTGCCGTACAGCGTCAGGCCGTTATCTTGCCGACTTTGATACCACCACGTTCCACCGGCAATCACGGCAACGAGGGCCGCGATAACCAGCCCAAGAACGACAGGTTTTTTCATGACTCCAGACTCCTTTGCGTTAAACCTTGCAGAATAAGATCGATATGACAGGTGACCGTTTGGTAAATCAGCGCGGTTTTATCCTCATCAAATTGTGGCCAGCCCGTACGTAACAGAATCGTTTCTTTACCCAGGCGAAAGGCCAGCACTTCGCCAAGTATGGCGTGGGTGTGCAGGATCATTTGGGTATCATGGGCATCGCAGCCAGTATAGGCGGCGATCAGGCGTGTCAGGTGGGTATGCAGTGGATCGATAACCTGGTCATGCACCAGTTGATACGCGGCGGTAGGGGAAAGCTGCTCGCGTGAAATAAATTTGCTCAGGTTAACCGTGTCGTCCTGGGTTAACAGCATGATCATATTTTTGCAGGCGCGCAGGATAAGTTCGCGCATCGCGGCCCGGTCTGGCTTTGGCTGAGAAAACAGTCGCTCTGCTTCCTCCGCGTGAGGGCGAAACTGCGAGCCGATAAAATCAGCAATCCACTGGGCACAGGCGAGATATAAATCCTCTTTTGAGCCAAAATAGTAGGTGATGGCCGCAATGTTTTGTCCGGCCTGAGCCGCAATATCACGCGTAGTGGCATGCAGGCCGTACTCGCCAAATTGCGCCAGTGCGGCGGCAATGAGCTGATTTTTCGCCTGTTCACCTTTGGTTGTCATGGTGGGTGTATTCATTGCGCGACTCTGAACTTAATCAATCGATTGATTAAGATTATGACTCATACGTCACCTTGTCCAGTCTGTCGACGTATTTTCCGTGGGCGGGAAATTTATGCGGTATATCACAAAAACTGCTACACTCCGCCCCTTCATGACATTGTGGTTTTTGTCATCTCTATTATATGTATCTCCCTGAAAACGACACCGGTAACGGTCAGGGTGGTTCGGAGTTGTTATGTCTTTTGATTCCCTTGGTTTAAACCCTGATATTTTACGTGCCGTTGCCGAGCAGGGTTACCGTGAACCTACCCCTATTCAGCAGCAGGCGATCCCTGCCGTGCTGGAAGGCCGCGATCTGATGGCCAGCGCCCAGACCGGCACGGGTAAAACGGCAGGTTTTACCCTGCCACTGTTACAACATCTCATTACCCATCAGCCGCATGGCAAAAGCCGTCGTCCGGTACGTGCGCTGATCCTCACGCCAACCCGCGAACTGGCGGCTCAGATTGGCGAAAACGTGCGTGATTACAGTAAGTATCTGAATATTCGCTCGCTGGTGGTTTTTGGCGGCGTCAGCATTAACCCGCAGATGATGAAGCTGCGTGGCGGCGTAGATGTGCTGATCGCCACTCCGGGTCGTTTGCTCGATCTGGAACACCAGAATGCGGTGAAACTGGATCAGGTTGAGATCCTGGTACTGGACGAAGCTGACCGCATGCTGGATATGGGTTTTATCCATGATATTCGTCGCGTACTGGCTAAACTGCCGGCAAAACGTCAGAACCTGCTGTTCTCGGCTACGTTCTCTGACGACATTAAATCGCTGGCCGAAAAACTGCTGCACAACCCGCTGGGAATTGAAGTGGCGCGTCGTAATACCGCGTCAGAGCAGGTGACTCAGCATGTGCATTTCGTTGATAAAAAACGTAAACGTGAACTGCTGTCGCAGATGATTGGTCAGGGTAACTGGCAGCAGGTGCTGGTATTTACCCGTACTAAACACGGCGCGAACCATCTGGCAGAACAGCTGAACAAAGACGGTATTCGCAGTGCGGCGATCCACGGCAATAAATCTCAGGGTGCGCGTACGCGTGCGCTGGCTGATTTTAAATCCGGGGATATTCGCGTGCTGGTGGCGACCGACATTGCAGCGCGCGGGCTGGATATCGAAGAGCTGCCGCATGTTGTGAACTACGAGTTGCCAAACGTACCGGAAGATTACGTGCACCGTATTGGCCGTACCGGCCGTGCGGCGGCAACCGGTGAAGCGTTGTCGCTGGTGTGCGTTGATGAACACAAGTTGCTGCGTGATATCGAGAAGCTGCTGAAAAAAGAGATCCCGCGTATTGCGATCCCGGGCTATGAGCCAGACCCGTCAATCAAAGCTGAGCCGATCCAGAACGGACGTCAGCAGCGTGGCGGCGGTGGTCGTGGTCAGAGTGGTGCGGGTCGTGGGCAGCAGCCGCGTCGTCAGGATGGCGGTGCGCCAAAAGCGAAACCGCGTAGCAGTGAAGGCAAACCGGCGGGCGATAAGCCTCGTCCGCCGCGCCGTCCGCGCAAACCTTCATCTGCACAGTAAGTTACGTTACCGAATGGCAGCGTAAACGTGTTATCCGGCCTGCCTGTCGCGTAGGTCGGATACGCAATGCATCATTCCCCGGAACTTTGCGATTTCAGTACGATTGAGCAGGTATAGCGTCCTGCCGGATGAATCGAAATCGTCGTTTCAAATACCTTTCCTTCCCTGTCCAGATAGCGACGCACAATTCTCATCGCCGGAGAATCAGGTGCGACGTTAAGGATTTTTGCTATTTTCCTGGGCACGCCGACGGCTGTAATCGTCTGGTGAACTTCATGGCTTTTAATGCCGTAGTGCGTTTCGATCAGATCGCTAATTAACGAGTGCGGATCGTCGCGGATGTACGTGCGCAGCTTGGCGTAATCCGTACTGGCGTAACTGTCGGTCCAGCAGATTGGTGCATCCGGGTTCTGCGCATCTTCACGGGTACTGGCAATGTGCAGCCAGCGGGAACCTGGCGGACAACCAATCATCTGGGAAAGCTCAATATCCGCCACAATCTCGTCGATTTTCTTAATCACGCGCAGGTTGTTTTTTGCCAGCAGTAACAGATCTTCCAGATGCGATAGCGGGTGATTAACACCGTTTGCCTGTGGTTCGCAAACGCGTGTTCCTGCACCTTTACGCCGCGAAATCAGCCCTTGTTCTGTTAATTCCCTCAACGCCTCTCTTATGGTGTGGCGGCTGACCTGCCACGTTTCACACAGCTCCATTTCTGTGGGAAACAGCGAGCCGGGAGCAAAGGTACCCACCGAAATTTGCTGTGCCAGTTCACGTGCTATTCGCTTGTACAGAGATTCTTTCATCGCGGTTTCATCAAAAAATTAATGATCTTCATCACAAAAATATGTACGGACTATTCCATACATTTCTCATGAATACTATAAATGTCCGTACATTCAAATGTACGGACATTTGATTATGTCTGGACAATGTAGCGGTCTTTGTTTATCCAACAAACGACCCGAAACACGCATCTTATCATTATCAGATTTTCCAGGGGGATTTATGGCTTCGAATGTACTTGATTCTGTTCTGTTCAGGGATTCTTTCGGCACACCGGCGATGCGCGCGGTGTTTGACGATCGCGAGCTGGTACGCAAATACGTGGAAGTGGAAGTGGCCTTAGCCAAAGCCCAGGCACGCTGCGGTGTGATACCCGAGGCTGCGGCGCAGGAAATCGCCGAGAAATGTAATGCCGATACGCTGGATTTCGATTTGCTGCGCCATGAAACCGAGATTGTGGGTTATCCCATCCTGCCGTTGGTACACCAAATTTCGAAACAAGCCGGGGAATCTGGTGGCTATGTGCACTGGGGCGCAACCACGCAGGACATCATGGACACCGCGGTCGTTCTGCAAATTCGTGATGCGTTTGCGTTAATTGAAACCGATATGGACAAACTTCGTGCGACGCTCGCTGACCTCGCGCGCCGTTACCGCGATACGCCAATGGCGGGAAGAACCCATCTGCAGCAAGCGCTGCCAGTGACCTTTGGTTATAAAGTCGCTATTTGGCTGGATATGTTCGAACGTCACGCTGAACGTCTTGCCCAGGCGCGCCCGCGTGTACTGGTTGGCGAGTTTGCGGGTGCGGCCGGTACGCTGGCATCGCTGGGGGATAAAGGGCTGGCGGTACAAAAAGCCATGATGGAAGAGTTGGGACTCAATGTACCGACCTCCACCTGGCACGTTGCGCGTGATGGTTTTGCCGAAGCCGTAAACCTGCTGGCGGTAATGACCGGTTCGCTGGGCAAAATTGCGTATGACGTGATGCTGATGGCATCAAACGAGTTTGGTGAGCTGTATGAACCGTTTGTCAAAGGCCGCGGAGCCAGCAGTACTATGCCGCAGAAACGTAACCCTATTTCCAGCGAGTTGATGCTGGCCTGTGCGAAAGGCGTACGTCAGCAAGCGGGACTGATGCTGGATGCGATGGTGCAGGATTTGGAGCGGGCGACCGGGCCGTGGCATGCGGAATGGATTGCTATCCCGGAAAGTTTCGTCCTCAGCGCCGGGGCGTTGCATCAGGCCAACTTTATGCTAGCGGGGCTGGTGGTTGATGAAGCGGCGATGAAACGTAACCTCGGCATGACCAACGGACTGATTGTGGCTGAAGCGGTCATGATGGGACTGGCACCGTATATCGGTCGTCAGGATGCGCATGATGTCGTGTATGACGCCTGCCGTATCGTCAATGAACACGGGGGGCGACTGGCGGATGTGCTGAATGCGATGCCATCCGTCTCTGAACGACTGGATCCGCAGTTGATTGAAGAACTGACCGACCCGGCGAATTACCTGGGAATGGCTCCTGCAATGGTCGATCAGGTGCTGGCCAAATATCTGTCGCAGAAATGATGGTTCTCGGGTTAACGGAATAAGGATATTTTTATGTCAACGAATTCTGTCGCGGGAAAATCCATTCTGTCGTTCCTGATACCGCTGGTCATTGGGGGGATCATTTGGTTTTATCCCGTACCTGATGGTCTGACGCCTCAGGCCTGGCATATGTTTGCCATTTTTGCCGCGACCATTGCCGCTATTCTTACCCAACCGCTCCCTTCGGGGGCGGTAATGTTGATTGCGCTTTGCGTGGTCATTTTTACCAAAACCTTGCCAGAGGCAAAAGCGCTTTCCGGGTTTGCTTCTGGCACGGTATGGCTTATCTTCTGCGCCTATGTCCTTTCTCTGGGGTTTGTTACCTCAGGGCTTGGGAAACGTATCGCGTACAAAATGCTGTCGCTTTTTGGCGGCAGCAGCCTGGGTATCGCTTACTCGCTGGGGGTGTCCGATCTGATTATGGCCCCGGCAATGCCGTCGGTTACTGCCCGCTCCGGGGGGATTATTTTTCCCATCACCCGTTCAATCAATGACGTACTGGGCTCGGCGCCTGGAGTAACCGGCAAGCGCATCGGTGATTTCTTAACCATGGTGTGCTTTCAGTTTACACCGATAACCGGAGCGATATTCCTGACCGGGATGGCGGCGAATCCGCTGGTGGCCAGTCTGGCAAAATCCTCGTTAGGCGTTGAGATAACCTGGGGGGGATGGTTTATTTCCGCGGTGGTTCCGGCGATGGTCTGTTTCTGCCTGATGCCGCTTCTGGTCTATAAATTGCTGGACCCTGAGCTTAAGCGTACGCCAGAAGCAAAAGCGATGGGCAAGCAGGCGCTGGGTGAACTCGGTGCGATGAGCAGCAACGAGAAAAAGGTCGCCTTTGGTTTTGTGCTGGCGTTGGTTGGTTGGGGCACCAGCTTGATCACGGGATTATCAGCGACCTCTGTCGGGCTGGGACTGGCCGCGTATCTGTTCGCCTCTGGCGCAGTCAGTTGGAAAAGCCTGCTCAATGATCACGCGGCCTGGGATACGGTGATTTGGTTTAGCGTCATTATTAGTCTGGCGACCGGACTTGCCGATCTGGGCTTTATTAAATGGATGACGATAAAACTGGGCAGCGGTATTCAGGGGTTTGGCGCGATAGAATCCTTTATTATGCTGGGGATTCTTTATATTTACGTTCATTATCTCTTTGCCACAGCGACCGGGCATGTTGCTGCACTGTATGCCCCTTTTGCGGCAACGGCGATCGCAGCAGGCGCGCCGCCGATGATGGTCGCTATCTGTTTTGGCATCTTCAGTAACCTGATGTGGGGCAATACGGAGTACGGTGGTGGGCCAGGTCCCATCTATTTTGCCCAGGGGTATTTTGAACGTCCGCGCTTTTACAAAATCAACCTCTGCGTGGTGACGGCGAATGTGATTATCATTTTTGCCGTGGGCATGCTGTGGTGGAAGTTGTTGGGGTACTATTAACCGACACCCTTATTCGGCCTGCAATGTCCCTCACTGTAGGCCGAATAAGGCGCGAACCCGGATTGTAGACCGGATAAGGTGTGTAAGCCGCCATCCGGCTGTTTAGGCCGGTGCTGCGAGCCGCTTTCCAGAATGGGGGAAAAAGGTACATTGAGCGTCTGAAATGTGCCACAATGGTGGCTGTTTATACAGTATTTCAGGTTTTCTCATGGCATTAACCGCGGCGCTAAAAGCGCAAATAGCCGCCTGGTACAAGGCGCTTCAGGAACAGATCCCCGACTTTATTCCCCGTGCACCGCAGCGACAGATGATTGCCGATGTCGCGAAAACGCTGGCAGGGGAAGAGGGACGGCATCTGGCGATTGAAGCGCCGACCGGTGTAGGGAAAACGTTATCTTACCTGATCCCCGGTATCGCCATTGCGCGTGAAGAACAGAAAACGTTGGTGGTCAGTACCGCTAACGTCGCGCTGCAGGATCAGATCTACAGCAAAGACCTGCCGTTGCTGCGGAAAATCATCCCCGATCTGCGTTTTACCGCTGCTTTTGGTCGTGGTCGTTATGTCTGCCCGCGCAATTTAGCCGCACTGGCGAGTACCGAACCCAATCAACAGGATCTGCTGGCTTTTCTCGACGATGATCTGACACCCAATAATCAGGAAGAACAAAAGCGCTGCGCCAGGCTGAAAGGCGATCTCGACAGCTATAAATGGGACGGGTTGCGCGATCACACTGATATCGCCATTGACGACGGACTCTGGCAGCGTTTGAGCACCGATAAAGCGAGCTGTCTGAACCGTAACTGCCACTACTATCGTGAATGTCCTTTTTTTGTCGCCCGCCGCGAGATTCAGGAAGCCGAAGTCGTGGTGGCGAACCACGCGTTGGTGATGGCGGCCATGGAAAGCGAAGCCGTACTGCCAGAGCCGAAAAACCTGCTGTTAGTTCTTGATGAAGGCCATCATTTGCCGGATGTCGCCCGCGATGCGCTGGAGATGAGTGCGGAAATCAGCGCGCCCTGGTATCGACTTCAACTGGACCTGTTCTGCAAATTAGTGGCGACCTGCATGGAGCAGTTCCGCCCGAAAACCACGCCGCCGCTGGCGAACGCCGAGCGGTTGAATGGTCACTGTGAAGAGCTATATGAACTGATCGCTTCACTTAATAACATCCTCAATCTCTATATGCCCGCCACGCAGGAAGCGGAACACCGCTTTGCAATGGGAGAACTGCCTGATGAAGTAATGGAGATCTGCCAGCGACTGGCGAAACTGACGGAAATGCTGCGTGGCCTGGCAGAACTGTTCCTCAACGATCTCAGTGAAAAAACCGGTACCCACGATATCGTGCGTCTGCATCGGGTTATTTTGCAGATGAACCGGGCATTGGGCATGTTTGAGGCGCAAAGCAAATTGTGGCGCCTGGCGTCGCTGGCGCAGTCGTCAGGCGCGCCGGTGAGTAAATGGGCGACGCGCGAGGTGCGTGACGGGCAGATCCATGTCTGGTTCCATTGTGTCGGGATCCGCGTGAGCGATCAGCTCGAACGACTGCTGTGGCGTAGCGTACCGCATATTATTGTGACCTCTGCCACGCTCCGTTCTCTCAATAGCTTCTCGCGTCTGCAGGAGATGAGCGGTCTGAAAGAAAAAGCGGGAGACCGCTTTGTCGCGCTGGATTCACCGTTTAACCATGTCGAGCAAGGCAAAATCGTCATTCCAAAGATGCGTTACGAACCGTTGATGGAGAACGAAGAGCAGCATATTGCGGAAATGGCGGCCTATTTCCGCGAGCAACTGGAAAGTAAAAAGCATCAGGGCATGCTGGTGCTTTTTGCCAGCGGGCGGGCGATGCAGCGTTTTCTTGAGCATGTTACCGATCTGCGCTTGCTGCTGCTGGTACAGGGTGACCAGCCGCGCTATCGTCTGGTGGAGTTACACCGAAAGCGGGTAGAAAACGGCGAACGCAGCGTACTGGTCGGACTGCAATCTTTTGCCGAAGGTCTGGATTTGAAAGGCGAATTGCTGACCCAGGTACATATCCACAAAATCGCGTTTCCGCCCATCGACAGCCCGGTAGTGCTCACTGAGGGCGAGTGGCTGAAAAGCCTGAACCGCTACCCTTTTGAGGTGCAAAGCTTACCGGCAGCGTCGTTCAATTTGATCCAGCAAGTTGGGCGACTCATTCGTAGCCATGGCTGCTGGGGTGAAGTCGTGATCTACGATAAGCGGTTGTTGACCAAAAACTATGGCAAGCGTTTACTGAATGCGTTACCCATTTTTCCGATAGAGCAACCTGCTGTGCCAGACGTTATAGTAAAACCAAAAGAAAAAGCGAAACCCACGCGCCGCCGTCGGCGTTAACGATGCGAGCAACAGGAAAGGAGTTATCGATGGATTACCGCAAAATCATCAAAGAGATTGGGCGAGGTAAAAATCACGCGCGTGACCTGGACCAGGATACTGCTCGCGGACTGTATACCCATATGTTGAATGGCGATGTCCCTGACCTTGAGATGGGCGGCGTGCTGATTGCGCTGCGTATTAAAGGCGAGGGAGAAGCGGAGATGCTGGGCTTTTATGAAGCGATGCAAAACCATACCATTCGCCTGACGCCGCCTGTTGCCAAACCCATGCCTATTGTGATTCCCAGTTACAATGGCGCGCGAAAGCAAGCCAATCTGACGCCGCTGCTGGCTATTTTACTGCATAAACTGGGATTCCCGGTGCTGGTACACGGCGTCAGCGAAGATCCAACCCGCGTGCTGACAGAAACCATTTTTGAACTGATGGGGATCATGCCCACGCTGCATGCCGGCCAGGCACAGGCAAAACTGGATGGCCATGAACCGGTGTTTATTCCGGTGCGCGCGCTGTGTCCGCCGCTGGAGACGCAACTGGCGATGCGCTGGAGAATGGGCGTTCGCAACAGTGCACATACGCTGGCGAAGCTGGCCACACCGTTTGCTGAAGATGCCGCGCTGCGTCTTGCCAGTGTTTCTCATCCCGAATATGTCTCGCGAGTGGCGAAATTTTTCGGCGACATCGGCGGCCGTGGTCTGCTGATGCATGGAACGGAAGGCGAAGTGTATGCCAACCCGCAACGTTGCCCGCAGATTAGCCTGATAGACCCGACGGGAGTGCGTGTGCTACAGGACCGCCAGAGTGAGATGCCTGACGAGCCAGTCCCACTGCCGGTAGCAAAAGATCCGGAAACGACCGCCCGCTGGATAGAACGCTGTCTGGCCGGAAGCGAGCCGATACCGGCCTCATTGAAAATTCAGATGGCTTGCTGTCTGGTGGCCACCGGGGAATCCGCCACGCTGGCAGACGGGCTTGCTCGCGTCGATCAAAGCTTCTGACCCTTTCTTCATCCCGACGGGCCTGTCATCTGGCCCGTCAGTCGTTCCTGTCCTGCACCCTCTGCAACGTGAAATTTCTGCACGTTTATTGACCTCCTGGCTACCGTAGCGCAGCATAGTTTGTTGAAAAATAAGAAACACAACAAACACGCAACACAACAGGAGATTACAATGAACAGTGGACATCGCTTTCACGCGCCAACGCTGCATGCGTTTATTCAGGCCGTTTTCCGCCAGATGGGGAGTGACGAGCAGGAAGCGCAGTTGGTGGCCGATCATCTGATTGCCTCAAACCTCGCCGGCCATGATTCACATGGTATCGGGATGATCCCAAGCTACATTCGCTCATTCTCGCAGGGGCATTTGCAGATCAATCGTCATGCGAAAGTGGTGAAAGAGGCGGGGGCAGTGGTTACGCTGGATGGGGATTGCGCATTTGGTCAGGTAGCCGCGCATGAAGCTATCGCGCTGGGGATTGAGAAAGCTCAGCAGTACGGAATTGCTGCGGTAGCACTGCATAATTCTCACCATATTGGACGCATTGGCTACTGGGCGGAGCAGTGTGCGGCGGCGGGCTTTGTCTCTATACACTTTGTGAATGTGGTGGGGATTCCGATGGTTGCCCCGTTCCATGGTCGTGATAGCCGTTTTGGCACCAACCCTTTCTGCGTTGTGTTTCCACGTAAAAATGATTTCCCGTTGCTGTTGGACTACGCGACCAGCGCCATTGCTTTCGGTAAAACGCGCGTGGCGTGGCACAAAGGTGAGCCGGTTGCGCCGGGCTGTCTGATTGATGCCCTGGGGGCTCCTACTACCGATCCTGCTGTTATGCAGGAATCACCATTGGGCTCGCTGCTCACCTTCGCTCAGCATAAAGGCTATGCGCTGGCGGCAATGTGTGAAATCCTGGGCGGTGCGCTCTCTGGCGGTAAAACGACCCACGAAGCCAGTTTGCAGAACAGTGCAGATGCCATTATTAACTGCATGACCACGATCATCATTAACCCAACACTCTTCGGTGCCCCGGATTGTGACAATCAGGTTTCGGCATTTGCTGAATGGGTCAAAGCGTCGCCGCATGCTGAGGATGCGCCCATCCTGTTACCGGGCGAGTGGGAAGTGAATACCCGTGAAGAACGGCTGGCGCAGGGTATCCCGCTTGATGCCGGAAGCTGGCAAGCGATATGTGGGGCGGCACAGCAAATCGGTATGCCGGATGCGGTATTGCAGGCGTTTCGCCAACGGCTTGAGCGTTAGATAAAAAAAAGCCCGTCCAGTGGCGGACGGGCAAACAAGGGTAACAAACAGGGTCAATGAGGGTTGGAGCATTGGGTCGTACAGGAATTCTGTTGGTTATTTGTAGATAACCGCGGTGCCGCTCATTTTGTCGTTGCCGACAGCGGAGGTGATGCTGTAACCACTTGCACCCGCAGCAGCCGCTTTTTCAGCCAGTTTTGCTTCCAGGCCATCCAGCGTGGTGGCACCATCAGCAGATACCACACCCATTTTATTCATGCTTTGTGCCTGAGTGGAGGTGACCGGCTCAGCAGCGAAAACACCAAATGACAGGGTAGACAGGGCGATAGCAGCAACAGCAAATTTAATGTTTTTCATGATTTTTCTCTCGCAGGTTTATTCGGTTAGTCGATGTTCTGTTCAGTAGACGTTGTTCTGTCGATGTGAGAAGTATCACGTTTTTTTCGGTGAGAGAAAATCGAATAGAATTGACGACATCAATCAAAAAAATTGAATGACAAATAACTTATTGAATATTAATAAATTCAGAAGAGGGATTTACAGTTCTTGTCATTGCGCTTTACAGAGAAAGTGACAACGGCACATTTTGCTACACCGTGAGTGAAAAAGCGTGCTCGTAAAGGAAATCGTATGCGCTGAAACTTTTGGTAAAGATGAGTCAACGTAGCTGGCTGTCTTTCGAACCTCTGCGATTATATCCTGAAAATGCAGAGTTATGTGAATCTTTGTCCTGTTGGCAGGAGATGCACAAACGCACGCCAGGTACCGCTTCACGGCGCGCCTGCAGGATAGGATTGCCACATTCTTCACATTCATGCAGACTTTCTCCCGTGGGTAACTCGCCACGGGCACGGGCAACAGCATCTTCAATCGTATTGTTGATCTGTTCGTTCACGGCGTCGTCATTTGCCCAGCCGGATGCCATGTGTGCCTCCTGTCATTCGTTTTATAGAATTCGTTTATAGAATAATTATAGCGAATGAGACGGGGGAAAAACGAGCGCCGACAGGCGTATCAGATTTCGGACCACTCGCGCAGCAGGTTATGGTAAAGATTAAGCAACGACAGGATCTCTGCACTTTCTCCGTGGCGCGCTTTCAGTGATTGAATGTTCTTATCCAGTTCAAACAGCATGGCGCGTTTTTTGTCATCACGGATCATCGACTGGACCCACATAAACGATGCCACACGGGTACCACGGGTAACCGGCGTGACGCAGTGCAGACTGCTGGAGGGGTAAAGTACCAGATCGCCAGCCGGAAGCTTCACCGTATGTTGCCCGTAAGTATCATTTACCCGGAGCTCCCCACCGTCATAGCTGTCGGGATGGCTTAAAAATAAGGTAGCGGAAAGGTCAGTACGCATCCAGCCGTTTTCCGGGTGGCTACGCACCGCACCATCAACGTGAAAACCGTAGGTTTCGTTGTTCTGATAACGATTGAACAGCGGTGTAGAGAGGGTTTTCGGCAGTGCGGCAGCGAAAAACAACGCACTGTTGTTCACAGCGTTCTGCACCGCTTGTTGCAATGCCATATAGCGCTCGCTACGCGTGTCAACCTGCTGGTTATTTTTAACCTGTGCTCCCTGAGCGCCCGTTGTGACACGGCCATCAACCCAGTCGATGCTTTCCAGTTGTTCGCGAAACCAGGCGACATCCTGCGCCGACAGGACGCCGGGAATGTGGTACATCATCAGTGTTTCTCCTGAAAGTGGGGCTTACGCCCCACGCAATGGATTAGAAATGCATATTCGCGGTGAGCAGGAAGGTTCTTGGCTCACCCGGATGGTAACGGTATCCACTTTTGTTAATGGAGGATACGTATTGGGTGTCAAACAGGTTGTAGACGTTCAACTGGAAATCGAGATTACGGTTTACGCGATAGCCTAACTTGGCATCCGCAACCCAGTAACCTTCGGTATAGGATGGCGTCCCAACGGCGCCGTCCGAACCGCGATGCATGCTGCCCACGTAACGAGCACCGGCACCAACGGAAACATCATCAGTGGCCTGGTACTGACTCCACAATGTGAAGGCATGTTCCGGCGTATACGGCAGGGAAGACGTACCATCCTGCGCGACGTCTTGACCGCTATGCACCGTGGCGCGTTGTTGGGTATAACCGCCAATCACCTGCCATGCCGGGGTAATATTTCCTGCCACGGAGAGCTCGTAGCCTTCAACACGTTTTTCGCCATACTGGGAGTATGTCCCGTCATCGTTCTGTTCAACTTCGTTCTCGATATCCGTGCGGAAAACGGCGGCGGTCAACAGCAGGCGTTTATCCAGTACCTCCCATTTCGTCCCGATTTCGCTGGTCTTTGCCTTTTGCGGTTTAAAGTCGGTACGGTTGGCGCTGTTACCGGTCCCACTTTGAGCAAGGGCAAAATTACTGCCGCCCGGCGGTTGCTGGGAAACCGCATAGTTGATGTAAACGTTGCCGTTCTCGGTCAAATGGTACAGTGCACCTGCTTTCCAGTTCACCAGATTACCGGATTTCGCGGTGTCGACGGTGGTGACCGGAGAACCTTTGGCAGCGCCCGTTGGGCATGCGACGGCACCGCGACCAGAAGCGCCGCACGCGGTTGCACTGTCATACTGGGTACGGTAGTTATCCAGACGAATACCACCGTTCAGTTCAATATCACGCGTAATTTGCAGCGTATCGAAGGCGTAAATACCGAAGGTATCGGTCTGGCCGTTGGCGTTGGCGCCATTACGGGATAATCCGCCAATGTTTACGTTGCTGTTCGGTGAGTAAATATTGACCGGTGGCGGTGTGAGTGGCGCTACGCCATAGTTGGTCTGTGTTTCACGGGTCAACTCCACGCCGGTACTGATGTCATGTCCGACCGCACCGGTATAAAATTTTGACGTCAGGTTGGTCTGGTTGGTGAGGATTTTGTTGCTCACATCTTTGGTATTCGCCACCCGTGACCAGCTCCAGGTATCGACGTTGCGGGTTGGCTGCGTGATGTTTGATGCGCCGCCCATGACCGCGGTCATCAGATAATCCTGTTTAATGCGCGACCAGCGCGTGGTGTTACGCAGGGTCGTGCTGTCACTCAGGTCATGCTCGAAACGCATTGTCGCGGTATCGGTCGTCGAGTCGTCGTAATCGGAGTCGGTACCATAGAAATTATGCGTATCTACTTTTCCTGAATGGTTCAGGGCCGATGTTCCAGCAGACGGCGCTGAGTAGCCAGGCAGACCAATCGTCGGAATTCCTCCGTCCGGTGTGTTGTGCTGGGTGACGTGTAGATAGTTCAGATACAGTCGGTTTTCGGTGCCTAAACCAAAGGCAATAGAGGGGGCCACGCCGTAGCGTTCGTTTTTAATGTTATCGCGTCCGGCATCATGCGTTTTCTCACCCATCAGGTTTAAGCGTGCCGCGGTGGTGTCACCGATGACCTGATTGATATCCAGTGTTCCCCGGCGGAACCAGGCGCTACCGACGCTGGCTGAGGCATCAATACCTGAATCGGTGCGCGGCTGCTTGCTGATCATATTGATGGAGCCTGTGGGGGCACTGCGACCATAGTCGGTGCCGGAAGGCCCTTTAATCACTTCAACCTGTTCCGTATTGAAGGTGTCACGCGTGACGCTACCAATATCACGAATACCGTCGATATAAATGCTGTTTGAGGTGTCAGCACCGCGCATATACACCGCATCGCCGGTGGTGGAGTTACCATTTTCACCCGCAAAAAATGCGCCAACTCCCGGCACGTTTTTCAACGCATCAGTAAGATTGGTTGCTCCCTGATCTTTAATAACCTGCTCAGAAATCACCGTCATGGTGCGAGTGGTATCAGCCACCGGACGAGAGAACTTCGGGTCGGCAGAGTGCGTTGGGGCATACAGCGAGGGCTTAGCTGCTTCAACGACCAGCGTATCTTCCTGCTTTGTCTCTTGTGAGCCTGCGGCGACGGCCTGGGCTACAGGAGACAGGCCAATACACAGGCCGGCAAAGAAGGTGAGCGAGTGAAAACTACTAGACGGCAGATTGCGATTTTTATCCATGTTAATGAATGACTTATTATTATTGATTAGAAGGTTTCACTCAAACGAAGGGACATCTCTGTGGACGTTATACCCTGCAGGTCTCGCCTGAATGAAGTGCGTAATTGATAATAATTTTGATAAGCATTATCAATAAGAGCGACGTTTTAGCATTCATTACTTCAAAAATAAATACATTTATTTACATTGAACTCAAAATTCCAACATGGTGGTTACAGTTCATGCAGGGGATTTCAGAAAGAAAGGACAGCAAACTGCATTCAGGGCGAATGCAGTTGAGCTGAGGGAGAGTTACTTATAGATAGTTGCTGTACCGTACATCTGATTTTTACCGCCAGCGGAATTAACCACAAAGCCTTTCGCGCCTTGCTCTTTCGCTTTTTCTGCCAGCTTACCTTCAAGGTCATCCAGGCTTGATGCTCCGCTCACGGAAATCGTACCGGAGGCTTGTAGTGGACCGGTGGCAGGACTGGTATTGGGCTGTGCAGCAAAAGTCGCAAATGTCATGCCGGTAAGTACGGTAGCGGCAAGGAATGTGAGGCATTTCTTCATGATGATATCCTCTGAGAAACAACAGATCGTGCCTGATAAGTTTAGGTCGTCATTGCAGGGCATTTGCCGCAAAAAATCGACCAACAACAGGCTGTTTTTTGAACGATGCCATTCGCATAAAAAATGAAATTTCCCTGCAGTGTATGTTTACCCCGTGGCGTTATGCGGGTATCTTACGCCGCTGTTAAAAGGAGAATGCTATGCCCCCCCAGAAACCGGGATTACATCCACGCAACCGCCACAATGGCCGTTATGATCTTGCGACGTTATGCCAGGTTACCCCCGAGCTGACGCAATATCTCATCCTCACGCCAGGCGGCGAGCAGAGTGTTGATTTCGCGAATCCGCAGGCAGTTAAGGCGCTCAATAAAGCACTGCTGGCGCATTATTATGCGGTGGCAAACTGGGATATCCCGGAAGGTTTCCTGTGCCCGCCGGTTCCGGGTCGTGCGGACTACATTCACCATCTGGCCGACCTGTTGGGTGAAACCACCGGAACCATCCCTGCAAATGCCAGCGTGCTGGATGTTGGGGTAGGGGCGAACTGCATTTATCCACTGATCGGCGTGCATGAATACGGCTGGCGTTTTACCGGCAGCGAAACCAGTAGTGAAGCGTTTAGCAGCGCTCAGGCAATCATCAATGGCAATCCCGGCTTAACCCGGGCGATTCGTCTGCGTCGTCAGAAAGATGCTTCGGCTATCTTCAACGGCATTATTCACAAGAATGAGCAGTACGAAGCCACGTTGTGTAATCCGCCATTCCATGATTCTGCTGCCTCTGCCCGTGCCGGAAGCGAGCGCAAACGCCGCAATCTGGGGCAAGACAAAGATGATGCGCTGAACTTTGGCGGCCAGCAGCAGGAACTGTGGTGCGAAGGGGGGGAAGTGGCGTTCATCAAGAAAATGATCGCAGAAAGTCAGGCCTTTGGTCGTCAGGTGATGTGGTTTACCACTCTGGTATCACGGGGTGAGAATCTGCCTCCGTTGTACCATGCGTTAACCGATGCTGGCGCGGTGAAAGTGGTTAAAAAAGAGATGGCCCAGGGGCAAAAGCAGAGTCGCTTTATTGCCTGGACCTTTATGGATAACGATCAGCGTCGTCGTTTTATGGCGCGTCAACGCTAAATCGTGGGCTCGCTCGGCGGCAGCGGTTCTGCTGCCGTTGATTGCGGGCCTGACACCGGTGCAGGCAGTACCTGATAGGTCTGTACCGGGGGGCGCACGTTGGCCAGATCGAAGTGTTTTTTCACCTCGCTGTCGAGCGCAAAACGTACCGTCCACTGCTTCAGCGGCAGGGTGGTAAACGAGACCCGTAAGGTGAATGCCGTATTGGTCAAACCGACAATCCCGGCAAACGACGGCTCGCCAATGATAAGCCCACGAATATCATCCTTTTCCATCACCGCAGCGACCGCATCCTTCAGCGCCTGATTGGCTTTATCCGCATCTTCATGACGGTCGACGTCGTAATTCGCAACGACCGATCCGATCCCACGGACGAAGTTGGCGAAGGTTGTTATCGAGGACCACGGGATGATGTGGTATGCCCCTGTGTCCTGGCGTACGCCAACAGAGCGGATCGACATGCGTTCGACCGTGCCGGTTAACGGGCCGATAGTGACCAGATCGCCGGTATTCATGCCGTTTTCAAACTGGATAAATATCCCAGTAATAATATCCTTCACCAGTGTCTGTGATCCGAATGAGATCGCCAGCCCCAGCGCGCCGGCCCCGGCCAGTAATGGGGCGATATTGACGCCAATCTCTGACAACACAATCATGATCGTGATGGTACTGATGATCACTGCCAGCGCGTTGCGAAATAACGTCAACAACGTGCGAGTCCGCGCACTGGGCAGCGGACGACCGTGAATATCTGAAGCCAGGCGGTTTTCAATCAGGCTGGCAAGGATCGTCCAGCCGATAGCTGAGAAGAAGAGAATCAGTGCGATCCGGATCAGAATATCGACCGTTTTTTCGCCCGCGCCGTAATGCAGCCAGTTCCAGAAGTCGAACAGTCCCCAGGCGTTGAGTAGCAACATAACGGCGACACACACTGTCAGTATCCTGGCCACGCTTAACGCCGTTGACAGCCAGCCATTTAGCCGCTTTTGTAATTCCGGATAGCTGCGCTGCGTGTGCGGCGAAAGGGTAATCGTTTTGGCTATCCAGCGGGAAAACATGCCGGAAACAAAGGCGGCGATCCCGATGATCACCAGACTGCGCAGCGTAGCGCCCATCATGAATTTCAGACTATTGCCCGGATCAAAGAGTGAGAAGAAGAACAACACAATGAAATAGGCGCTGGCCAGCCAATGCCAGACCAGCGCAAAAGCACGGATAAACAGGCTAAAGAAAGCTAAAGAGCGTTCGGCAAGATTCTGCAAGTGCTGGGTAATCTCATTCTTGTTTCTGAAAATCAGGTACAGCGCCCACAGCGTGATACACAGCATGATGATGACGTTAGCCATTGCGCCGACCTGTACGTTGACCTGATTCGAGATAATGGGGACCGCCACAATAAGCCCGTAACCAATCAGACTGCTTAATGAACTCAGACGCCGGTTCCAGTAGCGTGCGCCTGCATCCTGAATGTTAAATGGTCGTAGCTCTGTCACCGCCGGGCAAAAAATCAGGCGCAAAATGGCCTTAAAAAATTCAATCAGTGCGAAGGCATTGAGAAACAAGCTCTGCTGGAATGCAATCGTGCGGCTACCGGCATTCATTCGATCACTCAATATCTGCCCGACAAACAGGGTGAGCGCCAGCAGCAGTAAATCGACAATGAACGCGCCAACGATCATGGCGGGAAGCTGTAACCAGTTACTGCGCTCGCGGTTTTTCCGTCGCGCCCATTGCCCCATTTTGCGATACAGCGGAAGTGCACAAAGCCGTATCAGCCAGTAAAAGCCAAAAACAGATGCCGCCAGCATAAGGAAATGGGTCAGGGCATTCGTGAACGTTTGCAGATTAAAGGTTTTATGGGGGGCGTCAGTGATGTTGCGATACAGCTGGGCAAAACGGCTTGAGAGAGCCTCACCATAATGACGGCTGACATCCGTGACATTCTCCAGCACCGTTTTTTCTTCCGTTAACGTCGGCGGGACAATGGTGGGTACCGGTTCGGGTGGTGGCGTGGTCGCCACTTTACGCAATTGACCGATCAGCTCCTGGCGTGAGGTCTCATTTTCCAGCACATCTGCCAGCGCGCCATAGGCCGCCTTTTTTTGTTCAATATCGGGTTCTGTCGTGGGCTCAGCTTGCGGACTGGTTGAGTCAGAGGAGGGAACGCCGGGTATCGTCACCGCGTGAGTCGGCATGCTCAGAAGACAAAAGAAGATGAACAGGAACCAGCGCATCACTCCTCCCATGAGAAAATAAATTCAAAAGGATAAGTATAGATGTCAGGGCGGGAGAGGATTGAAATGAGAGGATTCTGGTGAAAAACCTCCCTTCCGGCTGAAGGGAGGTATCAGGCATCAGGAAACGTGCTGTAAAAATTCCTGCAAACGCTGGCTGGGTGGATTTTCAATCAGGGCTTGCGGATTACCATCTTCGGCAATACGTCCTTTATCGATGAAAATCAGGCGTGAGGCTACTTTTTCGGCGAAGCCAATTTCGTGAGTCACAATCACCATGGTCATCCCTTCTTCTGCCAGGTCCTGCATGACTTTCAGAACCTCATGACGCAGTTCCGGGTCCAGTGCCGAGGTTGGCTCGTCAAACAGCATCATTTTCGGCTTCACCGCCAGCGCACGGGCAATGGCAACACGCTGCTGCTGACCGCCGGAAAGCTCAGAAGGGTAGTGGTGGGCACGCTCGGCCAGACCGACTTTTGCCAGCAGCTCTTTGGCCAGTTTTTCAGCCTGTTCTTTTTTCGCCCCGCGTACGCGTAGAGGGCCAAACATGACGTTTTCCAGCGCAGTCAGATGGGGGAACAGATAGAACTGCTGAAATACCATCCCGGCTTCCTGGCGGATTAACCGTTCATCGACCTTGGGATCGTTGACTTTCAGACCATCAACAATCAGGTCACCGGAGGTAATTTCTTCCAGCTTGTTAATGCAACGCAGCAGTGTAGATTTACCGGAGCCAGATGGCCCGATAATCACCACAACTTCACCTTGTTTAATATTCAGATCGATGTTGTGTAGCACCTGGGTTGGACCAAAGTGCTTAGAAACGTTTTTAAATTCAATCACAGGATTTTCATCCTTCTTTCCAGACGACGCAGAATGAAGCTCAGCACCAGCGTAATGATCAAGTAGAACACCGCAACGGCGCTCCAGATTTCCAGCGCGCGGAAGTTACCAGCAATGATTTCCTGACCCTGACGCGTCAGTTCCGCGACGCCAATGACGATAAACAGCGAGGTATCTTTGATGCTGATGATCCACTGGTTGCCCAGCGGTGGCAGCATACGACGCAGCGCAAGAGGTAAAATAACGTGGCGGATGGTCTCCGTGCGTGAAAGCCCAAGCGCCAGGCCAGCCTCGCTGAATCCTTTATGGATTGAGAGTACCGCACCGCGCGTGATTTCTGCGATATAGGCACCGGAGTTAATCATGATGGTGACAACAGCGGCACTGAAGGGGTCAATACGTAAATCGTTAAACGCCATTGGCAGGGCGAAGTAGATAAACATGACCTGTACAACGATTGGCGTACCGCGGATGACCTCGATAAAGACCAGCGCGACGTGGTTGGCTATCCAACCGCCGAAGGTACGCGCAAAACCTGCTGCAAGCCCGATAATCAGACCGCCGGCCAGACCGAGGATTGAAATCCACAGGGTCATTTTGGCGCCTTCTATCAAAAGTGGGATGGCGGGCCAGATGGCACTCCAGTCAAACTGCATATGTCGTTCCTGTTACCGTGGTGAAAATAGTCAAATGCCTGTTTTACCGGATGTATTTATCCGGCTTACAGGTCTCAATAATGCTGGCGTAGACCCGGTAAGCATCACGCTACCGGGGTTACGCTGTAGGTTATTATTTAGGTTCAGTACCGAACCATTTTTTGTAGATTTCGTTGTAAGTGCCGTTCTCTTTCAGCGTTTTCAGCGCGCCGTTCACTTTCTCACGCAGTGCATCGCTGCCTTTCGGGAAGGCGATACCGTACTGCTGGGCTTCCAGGGAATCACCTACAGCTTTGAACTGACCGTTGCCGGCAGTTTTGATGAAGTACAGAATGTTTGGTGTATCGTGCAGTACCGCGTCTGCGCGGTTGGTACCCAGCTCCATATACGCGTTATCAATGTTCGGGAACTGACGCAGGTCTTTGGTTTTGATGTTCGCTTTTGCGTAATCCACTGAGCCGGTACCGCTTTTCACTGCGACGACTTTACCGTCCAGATCTTTTACGCTTTTCACATCGTTATTGTTCGCTTTGACCATCACTAACAGGCCGCTTTTGTAGTAGCCGTCAGAGAAGTCGATGGCTTTTTTACGCTCTTCGGTAATGGTGATACCTGCCAGCGCCAAATCGACGTTTTTAGTTTGCAGGGCCGGGATGATGCCGCTGAAATCCATAGGTTTCAGTTCATAATCCAGTTTTAATTCTTTAGCGACGGCAGCCCACAGATCCACATCAAAACCAACGTATTTGTCGCCCTGTTTGAATTCAAAGGGAACAAAGGCGGTGTCGGTTGCGACAACGAGTTTCTTATCTGCGGCATGGGAGGACACCGCAAAAGCCAGGGTAAGTGCAGCCAGTGAAACTTTTAATACAGACTTCATAGGATTTCCTTTTATATCCACGGGGCGATCCCCTGCGAGAACATATGGCTTAATGAAAAAATCGTGCCAATTTTGCAACTCATTGTTTTAAAAAGAGGGTGTCTCATTTTGTTGCACAATAAGTAGGGCAAAGCGGGCTGGTTGCACCGTTTCAGGGCACCCATTTGGTGCGTGACGGGCGTGGTGCAAACGGTATGACTATTTAGCGTAAAAATTGTTGATAAAACAATCTTTCGTTAACGATTGTGTGAAGTGATTATTACAAATAATTTACTTTGGAGTGACGAACGATCAATGTTATGCACCATAGAAGTGCAAAACCCCCGCAAATGCGAGGGTAATATAGGTATTTCTTATATGTCTGTTATTCGATATTCGCTTCGATAAACCACAAGAATTTGTCGAGGTCACGGGAAGCCGCAGTGAAGATATCTGCTGTATCCTCGTCTTTTGCTTCGCTTATCGCTTTACGTACGCTGTTAGCAACCACGGCATAACGTTCAGCCAGCTCTTTTAAGTGGTCCTGTACGTTATGGATATCCAGTGGGTAGCTTTTCAGTGGCGTTTTGCTGTTAATAACCTGAGTTGTCCCCAGTGCAACACCGCCTAACTGTACGGCACGCTCAGCCATGGTATCAAGGTGATCGGTCAGTGCAGTCCGGAAACCATCCAGCATTTCATGTACGGCAATAAAGTTTGCGCCGCGCATATTCCAGTGTGCCTGTTTGGTGATCAGTGACAGGTCGATGAATTGGATCACCTGCTGATTCAGCAGTTCAACGGTCGCTTTTTTATCGCTGTCTGTTACATCGTTGCGGGTATAAAGGAGGGCAGATGCTTTTGTTTTTACCAGTTTTGCGGTACTCATAATTTCATATCCTCTTGATGTTTACGTCCCAAATCTTCAACGAGGATAAGTATAGCGCTAATTTCAGTTTTATTTTTCCGGTGTTACCTATCACTTTAATAGTGAGGCGAATGAAAATATAAAATATGATTATAAATCAATATGATAAGTTATTTTGGTGCAGTGGAATGTTATTATTGTGTTAATGCTATGCCTCAGCATAAATAGCGTGCTTCAACGGGGAAGTAAAGGGCGATAATAATAGTGGGGATATATAACAAGATATTCTGCATGATTATGCAAACCATGCAGAATATTGGCAGGTTAATTCACGTCAACTTGCTTAATTTGTGGGTCTTTGCGGATGGTGAGCGTAGAGCCCATTGACGCAGCAATAATCGCTCCCAGAGCCAGCGTCTGGACAAGCGTCAGCGTTTCACCGAGGAAAATCATCCCAGACACCGCCGCCAGTGCGGGCTCCATACTCATCAGTGTCCCAAAGGTACGTGTAGGCAGTCGCGTTAATGCGATCATTTCCAGCGAATAGGGAAGCGCAGTTGAGAGGACCGCTACCGCTAAGCCCAACGGGAGAATAGACCAGTGCCACAGCGCATCACCTGCCTGAATGACGCCAATCGGCACAAAAACCAGCGCTGCGATTAATGAACCTACTGCGACCGTTGCCGGACCATGTTCTGCGCCTGCGCGTTGCCCGGTAAGAATATAGATAGCCCAGCAGGCACCAGCCCCCAATGCCAGCGCGGCACCGGTTAAATCAACGTGAGAAACGTCCTGGCCTAACGGCAGCAGGAACCAAAGTCCGAGTACGGCCAGCGCAACCCAAATAAAATCTACCGGGCGTCGGGAGGAAAATAACGCCACTGCAAGCGGGCCGGTAAACTCCAGTGCTACGGCAATACCTAGCGGTACAGTCTGAATTGACAGGTAAAAGAGATAGTTCATCCCACCCAGAGACAAACCATAAAACAGCAGGGGAAGACGTTGCTCTTTGGCAAAACGTAAACGCCAGGGTTTAAAGAATGCAATAAGGATGAGCGTTCCCAGAGCGAGGCGCAGGGCAGTAACGCCTGGCGCACCGACGAGAGGGAACAGCGATTTCGCCAGCGATGCGCCGCTTTGAATAGAGGACATAGCTATCAGCAAAACCAAAATAGGCAACCAGACTGGCGCTTTACGTGACGACCCCGGCATCCTTTCTCCTGTCAAATGATGGTTACACACCTTCCCCACAGGACGCCGCAGATTTGCTGCGATGCGCGTGAGTTTGTGTATAGAAAAGTAAAACAGCGAGTGTAATGGAAATACGCTCGGCTGGTTGAGTATTCGTTGAAAAAAAAATTACTGAGATCCGTACAATGGCATGAAAACGATGGATTAATAATCTGCGCGATTTGGAATCATCTGGATGAATGTGCCGTGTTGTGCGCGCAATAATGGCATAAATCATTAGAAAAGTGATGTTAATTGAAAGAGATAGCGGGTTTCTGAAATGTTCTGTTACATGAAAAGCTCCGTTAGACATCGCGAATCGCAAAGAGTTTCCCATCAGTTTTTGGTATATTTAAAACTTAAGATTTACTTGAAGCACATTTGAGGTGGTTATGAAAAAAATTGCATGTCTTTCAGCACTGGCCGCTGTTCTGGCTTTCTCCGCAGGTACCGCTGTAGCTGCTACTTCTACCGTTACTGGTGGTTACGCTCAGAGCGATGCTCAGGGCGCAGCGAACAAAATGAACGGTTTCAACCTGAAGTATCGTTATGAGCAGGACAACAGCCCGCTGGGCGTGATCGGTTCCTTCACTTACACTGAAAAAGATCGTACCGACTCGTTTGGTGATTACAACAAAACCCAATACTACGGCATCACTGCAGGTCCGGCTTACCGTCTGAATGACTGGGCAAGCGTCTACGGTGTTGTAGGTGTTGGCTACGGTAAATTCCAGGATGCAGCAACGCCTGCTGACAAACACGACACCAGCGACTACGGTTTCTCTTACGGTGCCGGTGTGCAGTTCAACCCGATCGAAAACGTTGCTCTGGACTTCTCTTACGAGCAGAGCCGTATTCGTAGCGTTGACGTAGGTACCTGGATCGCGGGTGTTGGTTACCGCTTCTAATCACTTCGGTGATATAAAAAATCCGCCTTCTGGGGCGGATTTTTTTTGCCTGTAATACAGGAAGGCGTGTCGTTGCAGGCCTGATAAGCGCAGCGCATCAGACATTATTTCGTGCCGGGTAGCGGCTAAATGCCTTATCCGGCCTGGAAGGGGACTATTTGGTCTCGAAGATATCAGTGCCCAAATGGTTGTAGTCCACCTTCTGCAATTTAAAGTTGGTGATATACACTGGCCCAGCTTTTTTCTCAGAGATAAAGCGGTAGCTGTTGGTAATTTCCTTCGCGCTGATCCCCGTCCACTGTGAGAAAAAACTCAGGAAATCATTCGCCGAGCGGCGGGCTTTAATCACCCGATGCGCTTTGTCATCGCTGGACAGTACCATAAAGGGGACCTGGAAGTTCTGCTGGAACTGGTCGTCATGGGCAAGGTACTGCACCTCTTTTCCACGCTCTTTAAAGGCGAGGCCATGATCGGAGAAATAGACCATGGAGAAGCTACTGCCGCTGTTACGCAACTGCTCGTAAAGCTGGCGCAGCAGATCGTCGGTTTGCGTCATGGTGTACAGATAACAGGAGGTCTCTTTCGACTGGACGAACGTGTCATATTTCCCTTGAGTACGATCGCAGGCCTGCGGGTGAGAACCCATTAAATGCAGCACAATCAGTTGCGGCTGGGTGCGTTCGGTAGCCAGCACCTGAGCGGTCATTTTCAACAAGGCTTCATCACGGGTGTTTTTATCGGCTTCGAAGTCACCGTTTTTCAGGAAGTGCACTTCGTCGGCCCGTTTCGCGATGCTGGCTATTGCCGTATCGTATTCACCGATCTGCCCCTGATTGGAAAACCACCACGTCTGGAACCCCGCGCGGTTGGCCAGCGTGACAAAGTTATCCTGGAACTGAGGCTTATTATCGACGACCCGGTTTAGCGTTAAGCCGAGCGATTTTTGCGTGGAGCCGCTGGCAGCAATGTAATCAGTAAAAATGTAGCCATTAACGGTGCTGGAAAACGGCGTGTTATCCCAGTGACCGCCAAACGCGCCTAACGCATCGCGTCGGGCACTTTCACCGATGACCACAACATAGGTGTGATATTTCGGCTTCACTCCGGTGACTGTCCAGCTGTCTTTCACGCTCGACAGCTTTGCCATGCGCTCTTGCTCGTCGAGCACTTCGTTATTGTTGACGATAACGTCCTTGGCAAAGCGGAAAACCGGGTAACCGGTATCTTTTAACTTGAAAACGCCGCCCCATGCCAGGTTTTGTACCGGAGTAACAAAGAATGCAACGATGCTAAACAGCAAACACAGGCTGTCGTACTTGTTCCAGCGACGTTTCTGCTCGTCTTTTTTACGCCGTACGGCGATAACGCCGAGCGCAAAAATAAACACGCCAACCAGGTAATTGTACCAGGGGAAGATGGTCAGGATTTCGGTCGACTCTTCCATGTTGGTCGAGTGCAGCGCCAACAACGTATTGAAGTTTGGCGAGCCGTAAGCCTGGCCGAATGGGAAATACATCGCTGCAATCAGTGAACAGATGCCAATCAGCGTTTTTTGCGCGCGCGGCGCAGTACGCCACAACAGCATCAATACACAGGTAAAGGCAACGCTATAAAGAAGGCTTAGTGGGTAGCCCAGCGCGAGGTTGATCAGCAGAGACTGTAAAAAATAAAAGCCAGTCCACGGACTAATAGCCCGGCTACGAGCAATAAGTGAATCTTTGAGGGTTAAATTCATATGCCACTGTTGCAAAAACGCCATGTGCTACCCCTGGCGCAAAGGGTCATGCCTGCCTGAGAGAGCGAGAAGAGGGAATGGGTCCGCATCCGCGAGCCGCAATATATGCAGGGCTGCGAAAAGATAGAGTGTGTGCATGAGAAGGTCAACTACTACAAAGAAATTGTTTTGAGAGGGCAACTGCAAAACAGACAAAAAGAAGGGTTATTTGGACGAAACCGATCACCGTAATCAGGTTACGACAAAAAAATGAAGCGGCGTACCGCGACGCCGCATTATTTTGCTGAGGGTTTATCCTGCTCTGGTTTGCCGTTAATCATGTCACACAGCATTGAGATCAGCATCAACCGTACTTTAAAGGGAGAGTGGCTAAACACGCGTATACACCTCTTAAATTCATTCATACAAACCTCCTGACTTCACGATCCCATCAGTCCTTGAGGGATGTCTTTATTATATACAGATATAGCACAGGCTATATTATATAGCTATTGCTAAAACGTTAATTTTTTGTGCCCGCGCAACTCTGGTTTACAATGAGCGTTCTCTAATCAGATGCTGTTAACGCGTCACAGGAACGAGGAAGCAGAATGAGTCGTCGCGCAGGTATGCCAACAACAAAAAAAGTGACGCAATTGGTGAATGTCGAAGAACACGTTGAAGGATTTCGTCAGGTCCGCGAGGCACATCGCCGTGAGCTGATTGATGACTACGTAGAGCTGATTTCCGATCTCATTATCGAGGTGGGGGAGGCGCGTCAGGTGGATATGGCTGCTCGTCTTGGGGTTTCCCAACCGACGGTTGCCAAAATGCTTAAGCGCCTGGCCTCCGTTGGGTTGATTGAAATGATTCCCTGGCGTGGGGTGTTTTTAACCGCTGAAGGTGAGCGTCTGGCGCAGGAGAGCCGGGAACGCCATCAGATTGTGGAAAACTTCCTGCTGATGTTAGGTATCAGTCCGGAGATTGCCCGTCGCGATGCGGAGGGAATGGAGCATCATGTCAGTAAGGAAACGCTGGAGGCTTTTAGTCGGTTTACGCAACAGCAAGGAACAGGCTCTGAATGAGTTTTCCTTTTCTTCGCGCCTTACAGCGCGATCGTTTTTTCCAGCTGTTAATCCTCATCGGGGTTGTTCTGAGCCTGTTTGTGCCATTTACACCCTGGGCCTGGCCTGGGGCAATTGACTGGCACACAATTATTACACTAAGCGGCCTGATGCTGCTAACCAAAGGCGTGGAGCTAAGCGGTTACTTTGATGTATTAGGGCGCAAGATGACCCGCCGCTTCCACACGGAGCGTCAGCTAGCGATATTTATGGTGCTGGCGGCGGCGCTGCTGTCGACCTTTCTGACCAACGATGTCGCCTTATTTATTGTTGTTCCCCTTACCATTACCCTGAAAAAACTGTGCGCCATCCCGGTAAACCGCCTCATTATTTTTGAGGCGCTGGCGGTGAACGCAGGTTCTCTGCTGACACCGATAGGTAACCCGCAGAACATTCTGATGTGGGGGCGCTCTGGCCTGTCATTTACTGCGTTTACCTGGCAAATGGCACCGCTTGCTGGCACCATGATGCTGACGTTGGTGGTGCTGTGCTGGTTCAGTTTCCCACATAAAACGCTGCACTATCATAGCGGTACGCGCGCACCTGACTGGCAGCCTCGGTTGGTGTGGAGCTGCCTGGCGCTGTATATCGTCTTCCTGATGGCACTGGAGCTCCAGCTTGAGCTGTGGGGCCTGGCGATTGTGGCGACTGGATTCATGATATTGGCTCGTCGTGTGATTTTAAGCGTGGACTGGACGTTGCTGCTGGTGTTTATGGCGATGTTTATTGATGTGCATTTGCTGACGCAGTTACCGGCGTTACACGGAATAACCAGTCAGATTGGCACGCTTTCAGCACCGGAGCTCTGGTTGACGGCAATCGGCTTATCGCAGTTTATCAGTAACGTTCCCAGCACTATTTTGTTGCTCAACTATGTTCCACCGACGCTATTGTTGGCCTGGGCGGTTAATATCGGCGGGTTCGGCCTGTTGCCGGGGTCGCTGGCGAATCTGATTGCTTTACGCATGGCGAATGACCGACGTATCTGGTGGCGTTTTCATCTGTATTCGGTGCCGATGCTGATATGGGCGGCGCTGGTGGGGTATGGTTTGTTGTTATTACTGTGAAAGCGGCATTGAGGCAATAAAAAAGGCGGATGATTCATCCGCCTTTTTCGTTTCAGGTATGTGCTTAGTTCAGACGAACCGGCATACCAGAGCGGTTCTGTACCGCCTGCTCAACGACGGCCTGATCGACGTCAGACTGACCGGTGATGCTGGTAATGCTCTTGTTCAGCGTAATCGGTACGATTTCGCCGCCTTCGAACTGCGCTTCAGTGGTAGACAGTGGGTTATGTACCTCAATGTAACGGCTACCGTCTGGTTCAGTGGTGGCTTTCACTGGCTCATCAATAAACTGGACGCGCGTACCGACCGGCACGTTTTCAAACAGGAATTTGATGTCATCGTTACGCAGACGCACGCAGCCATGGCTGACGCGTAAGCCGACGCCGAAGTTAGCGTTGGTACCGTGGATAGCATACAGACGGCCGATATACAGCGCGTACAGACCCATCGGGTTATCCGGACCTGCCGGAACAACGGCTGGCAGCGGTTCGCCCGCAGCACGGTATTCCGCATGCATTTTAGCGGTTGGCGTCCAGGTTGGGCCCGCTTTCTTACGTTCAACTTTGGTGGTCCAGTTGATAGGGGTGTCTTTACCTAACTGGCCGATACCGATTGGCAGAACGATGACGGTGTTGGTACCTTTCGGGTAGTAGTACAGACGCATTTCGGCGCTGTTAATCACAATACCTTCATGCACGGTATCCGGCAGGATCAGCTGCTGAGGAATGTTCAGTACGGTGCCGCCTTTTGGCAGGAAGGTATCCACGCCCGGGTTAGCTTCCAGCATGTTGGACAGACCCATCTGGTACTCTGCCGCATAGTATTCTAGCGGCTGGGTGTTGCCTTCAGGAATGGTGATAACCTGGTTTTGGCCAATTAAACGACTACCATCGGTAGGCAGCGGGTACGTGACGGCTGAAGCAGTGTTACAAAAACCAACTACCGCGAGCGCCGCCGCGAAAAGCGTTGTCAATTTCATATTCATTTTTGCGAGATTCTGAAGCCAAGCAGGCTAGTGGGTTGAGATTTATGTAGTGTTGGGCACGCATTATATGTGCATTCTGAGCAACAAGGAATTCGGATGTGTACTAAATCACACTTTTTTCCTTTTGCTTTCACTTTATCTGTGCAGCATGAACGGCGCGATCTTATTGCAGACTTATGGCATAATAAGCGGTTTGTCACATATTTCTTTCTCTTTTCAGGATACGCCAGTGTTAGTTTCCAGCAACGTCACTATGCAGTTCGGCAGTAAGCCGCTGTTTGAAAATATTTCCGTCAAATTTGGCGGCGGCAATCGTTACGGCCTGATTGGCGCGAACGGTAGCGGTAAATCCACATTTATGAAAATTCTCGGCGGCGACCTCGAACCGACGCTGGGTAACGTTTCACTCGATCCGAACGAGCGCATCGGTAAGCTGCGTCAGGATCAGTTCGCCTTTGAAGAGTTCACCGTTCTCGACACCGTTATTATGGGGCACGCTGAACTGTGGGAAGTGAAGCAGGAACGCGACCGTATCTACGGCCTGGCCGAGATGAGCGAAGAAGACGGCTATAAAGTGGCTGACCTCGAAGTTCAATATGGTGAAATGGACGGCTACTCTGCGGAAGCCCGTGCGGGTGAACTGCTGCTGGGCGTCGGCATTCCGGTAGAACAGCATTACGGCCCGATGAGCGAAGTTGCACCCGGCTGGAAACTGCGTGTCCTTCTGGCGCAGGCGCTGTTCTCTAACCCGGACATTCTGCTGCTCGACGAACCAACGAACAACCTGGATATCGACACTATCCGCTGGCTGGAGCAGACGCTGAACGAGCGTGACAGCACCATGATCATCATTTCGCACGACCGTCACTTCCTGAACATGGTCTGTACGCATATGGCGGATCTGGACTACGGCGAACTGCGCGTTTATCCGGGCAACTACGACGAATACATGACGGCGGCGACTCAGGCTCGTGAGCGTCTGCTGGCTGATAACGCCAAGAAAAAAGCGCAGATTGCCGATCTGCAATCCTTCGTCAGCCGCTTTAGCGCCAACGCATCTAAATCTAGACAGGCGACCTCGCGTGCGCGTCAGATCGATAAGATTAAGCTCGACGAAGTGAAAGCCTCCAGCCGTCAGAACCCGTTCATCCGCTTCGAACAGGATAAGAAACTGTTCCGTAACGCGCTGGAAGTGGAAGCCCTGACTAAAGGATTCGAGGAAGGCCCGCTGTTTAAAAACTTTAATCTGCTGCTGGAAGTGGGAGAGAAGGTTGCCATCATTGGTGCCAACGGCGTGGGTAAATCCACCATGCTGAAAACGTTGGTTGGCGATTTGCAGCCGGACAACGGTACCGTTAAGTGGTCTGAAAATGCCCAGGTCGGTTACTACGCGCAGGATCACGAATATGAGTTTGAAAACGATCTGACCGTATTCGAGTGGATGAGCCAGTGGAAACAGGAAGGCGACGATGAGCAGGTTGTGCGCAGCTTCCTCGGTCGTCTGCTGTTCAGTCAGGATGACATCAAGAAGCCTGCCAAGGTGCTCTCCGGTGGTGAAAAAGGGCGCATGTTGTTTGGCAAGCTGATGATGCAGAAACCGAATATCCTGGTTATGGATGAACCAACCAACCACCTGGATATGGAATCAATCGAATCGCTGAACATGGCACTGGAAATGTATCAGGGTACGCTGATCTTTGTTTCTCACGACCGTGAGTTCGTCAGTTCGCTGGCAACCCGTGTGATTGAAATTACGCCGGAACGCGTGATCGACTTCACCGGGAACTACGAAGATTATCTGCGGACTAAAGGCGTCGAATAACGTTTCCGTCTTTATGCGCGTTACAGGTGTGTTGGCTGCACCTGTAACGCGAAATACTTAGGGGGAATTGGGGTTATTACAAATTAGATAATCCCCAGCGCGCGCTTACCGTGGATATTCAGATCCTCCAGTGTAAAGCGGCCTTCCCAGTTCGTTTCATAATCTTCACGCGGAAAATCACCTGGTGATGTGCCTTTTTCCAGGGCCGTCTTCACTTTATGGGCGTAGGCCAGATTCTTCTCACACATCGGTGCGGCAGGGATGTACATCACATTACCCCAGCCCTGTTGATTTTCCACCGGCGCAACGGCGTGAATGACATCACAATGCCACCACACTGAATCTCCGGCCTCCAGTTGTGGAATGCTGGTTAACGCCTCCATCAGTAGTGGGTGCCACTGTTCTGACACCGGCAATACTCTGCCTGGCGCGACGCCACACAGTTCATCATCCGGGACATCGTCCAGCAGGGGACGCAACAGCACATAAGCCATCGCTTCCGGAATAGGAACAACATGCAGTAGCCCCTGGCCTGGCAGCATATCGGACAGTGCAGTCCAACCCTGGAAGGTCCGAAACACTGAGCACTTCGTGGTGTTATCTACCGTGTACTCTTCGACATCGGTGCGATGTGCAGCATGCCACGGATCGTACTCTGCCAGCTTGCCGTTAAAGACATTGGCGAAAACACGCTGATAAGCCGGAAGCAGCCAGCGCTCCAGTGCTCCGGAGTCGGTGTGTGCGCCCAGCCCTTTGGACGTCGTTCCTGGCGGGCGGCGGCGAATACGGTCAGGATAAATGACGCTGACATCCGGGTTAAACCACTGCTTACCGTCACTTTCAAACGTCCATAAGCGATTGAGAAAGGACTGTGCATTCGCCATCTCCTCACTCTGATGGGCCTGCATTTGCGCCTGTGACCAGTAGATCGGATAGATCTCTGGACGCGATGCGCTCAGGGTACCGAAGAAATTATCCCCTGGTCCCTTATAGCGTTCATCAAAGTGATTGCGATCCAGATAGTCCAGCATCGATTGATCCCAGCCCAAAGCCTGTTCGCGAGGGAAATGGCCTTTAATAACAGCACAACCGCGACGCTTAATGTCTTCACGCTGCTCTGCACTCACGCGACCTGCTTTGATATCGGCATATGACAACACCGGCCAGACCGCGGAACCTTGCGCTTTAAGGTCGTTGATTTCCGCCACACGGCTGGCGATGCCCTCACTAAGTTGATTGAAAATCAACTGGACGTCCCCGAGCTGTGCCCGCAGCTGTTGCTTCATCTGACGGATTGCCGCTTTGTGGTCGGCGGGCAATGTGTTGCTGGTAAAAGTAAAAGCCATAACCACCTCGCATAACTTTCATTTGAAACTTATTTAACTTACAAATGCAATATAAGTTAAAAATAAGTTAATGCAAGTTTAAAAACTTGATGGCGTGCACGAAATGCAAAAACGGTGAGAACCGGAGCAGGTACTCCGGTCGGCAGGATCAGACGTTGAAAGGGGAGGTGTTATCCAGCACGGCCTGAATCACGTTCAGTGCACCTTGATGGTTATTATCGTCGGTCTGATAACGGGCAATAAATTTGATGTTCTCGGCTGCATTGGCCATGGCGAAAGAGTAGTGCGCCATTTTCAACATTTCCGCATCGTTGCCACTGTCGCCGATGGCGACGACGTTTTGTGGTGACAGGTTCCAGCGTTTTAGCAGGCGGCTGATACCGTTGGCTTTATGTAAACCTGGAATAATCAGATCGATAAACCCGAAGCCGCTGGTGACGGGCTTCATAATGCCATCCAGCGCAGCATGCAGGTGATCGATAACCAATGGGATTTGTTGGTCTGGTAAATTTAGCGAGAACTTGAACAGCACATCGTCGATATCCTGATAATCCTTTACGGGCTTCAGGCGATGGTAGTGTTTTGACATCAACGCCACAAAAGATTCCGGGGCGTTTTCACTGACATAGGCGCTTTGCAGACCACAAGCCACGAAGTTGAGCTGTTTATCTTTTAGCAGTTCACCAATGACAATACGGGACTCGTGGCGGGTTAGCTCGCCGTGAAACAGCTGTTTACCATGTTCAAACACCAATGCACCGTTCTCGGCGACAAAAGAGATCTCATCTTTGAGTTCCGGGAAAAAAGAGATGAGCTGGTAATACTGGTTGCCGCTGGCCACGACAAATTCAATGTTGCGTTTTTTCAGTTCCTGATACTGCGCCATAAATCGTACGCGATCGTACTTTTTGGCATCATCGAGAAACGTTCCGTCCATATCTGTGACGATAACGTTGATGGTCATACTGGCTCCTGGCTCATTACTGCGACCAGAAATATTCTAATAACAATGTGACCTGAAGCACAAATTTAATTTCGAATGAAAGTTTCACGGTCGTCTTCAACGTCACTGGTGCGTGAAAGACGGGGGGGCGTGCTGTTGTTGTAAGCCGGATAAGCGTCAGCGCATCCGGCAATGGGGAGGGTAGTGTGCCGGATGACGGCGTGAACGCCTTATCCGGCCTACGGGAACGTGACTTGCACTCCGGATATCGGCGTGCTCAGGATTACTAATAACAATGTGACCTGAAGCACAAATTTAATTTCGAATGAAAGTTTTCCCGTTGTCTTTCACGCCACAGGTGCGTGAAAGACGGGGGATTGTGCTGTCGTTGTAGGCCGGATAAGCGTCAGCGCATCCGGCAATGGGGAGGGTAGTGTGCCGGATGGCAGTGTGGAGTCTCATCCGGCCAGCAATATTGTTTACAGCATGTGTTCAGTACGGGCGATAATGTCGTCCTGCGCATCCGGAGACAGCGCAGTGAAGAAAGCGGAATAGCCTGCGACACGAACGACCAGGTCACGGTACTGATCCGGGTGTTTTTTCGCGTCCAGCAACGTTTCACGAGACACGATGTTGTACTGAATATGCCAGCCTTTGTGCTCTTCAAAGAAAGTCCGCAGCAGGAAAATCAGCTTCTGTTTATCAGACTCATTTTCCAGCGTTGCCGGATTCAGCTTCTGATTGAGCAGTACGCCGCCGAGAATCGAACCCGTGGGCAGTTTACCTACCGAGCCAATGACCGCCGTTGGGCCGAGGTGGTCAGTACCGGAAGCCGGGCTTGCACCCTCCGCCAGCGGTGTATGTGCTTTACGTCCATCCGGCGTTGCCATGGTTGCCGCGCCAAAGGGTACGTTTGCGGAGATGGAAGAGGTCCCGGCATAGTAGTTACCGCCAACCGGGCCGCGGCCGTAGCGCGGATTATGATACTGTTTAAGTTCGTCGATGTAAGTCTGATAAGCGCGAGCCAGCAGCGTATCAACGGAATCGTCGTCGTTACCGTACTTTGGCGCACCGTTGATTAAACGCTGGCGCAACTGCTCGTGGGTCAGACCGTCAAAATCGTCGGCCAGTGCGGCCGCCAGCTGTTGCTGACCGATTGTTCCTTGTTCAAAGACCAGTTTCTTCACCGCAGCCAGACTGTTGCCGAGGTTGGCAATCCCAACCTGTAATCCGGATACCCAGTCATATTTTGCGCCACCTTGCTTAATGCTTTTCGCGCGCTCAATACAATCGTCTACCAGTGCGGAACACAGAATGTCATGCACGTTCTCTTCCAGCATGGTGTCGACGACATATTCAATCTCAATAGATTTACGCGTGTAGTAGCGGATCTGCGTATCCCAGGCATCCATCACTTCGTCGAAATTGTTGAAATTACCGGCTGAGAGCGCTTTTTCCTGTGGCAGGAACACCTTGCCGCTGGTGGCATCACGACCTCCTTCCAGCGCCGCCAGCATAACGCGGGCAAAGTTAATAAAGCTCATGCCCGTGCAGCGGTAGCCCCATTTGCCTCCCACGGCGGTTTCGATGCAACCGATGGCCGCATAGTCATAGGCGTCCTCGGGTTCAATGCCGAGTTTGATAAATTCCGGGATAACGATTTCATCGTTATTGAATGCCGGCATGCCAAAGCCGCAGCGGATCACCTGCACGCAGGCGTCCAGGAAGTCATTACTCATCCCTGCGTGATAACGCACGCTCAGGTTTGGCTGCGTAGAACGCAGGCGGCCGCAGGACTCCAGAATGGCGTAGGAAAGTGGATTGACGGCATCCACCGCCTGACCCTTGATCAGATTCTGACCACCAATGGTGACGTTCTGATACAGCGGGCTGCCCGCCGAGGCTTTCGAGTGGGAGCCGGAGCGGATTTTGTTCACTTCCAGCAGCTTCAACCAGCAGCTGTGCAGCAGCTCAATGGCGTGCTCGCGGTCTAGGCTCTGGTTCAGCTCAACGTCGCGACGGTAGTACGGATAGAGATATTGGTCCATTCGGCCAAACGATACTGAGTGACCATTGGACTCAATCTGCAGGATCAACTGAATGAAGTAGCACAGTTGCAGCGCCTGCCAGAAGGTTTTTGGCGGTTCGTGGGCGATCACCTCGCAGTTTTCCGCTATTGCCAGCAGCTCATTGCGACGGTGGGTACGGGCTTCTGTTGAAGCCATCTTACGTGCCAGGTTGGCAAAGCGGGTAATGTGCAGGCTGACGGCCTCCAGCACAATATCAATTGCTTTCAGGAACTGTTCGCCATGGAGATCTTCAAGGCGGGTCAGATTGATGCGGGAACGGCGCTCATCAACTTTGTGGCGCAGGCCATCAATCCCTTTTTCCAGCAGCAGCGGGAAGTTTACCGCCAGGTGTGCGTCGCCGGAGGTCATGTTACCTTCGGCTTTGATAATGCCGGTTTCCAGCAGACTTTTTTGCTCGTCGGTAAACATCCCGTAGCAGCGATCCTGCACGGTCTGACCTCGCCACCACGGACACACTTCGTGTAATACGCGTTTATTCTCCTCGCTTACCGCGAAGCCTGCGCCCGGTCTGTCGGCGAGGTCGTCGATCTCTTTTTCGATCCACGACACGGTATATTCCGGGAAGATGGGGGCGGCGCGCACTTCGCTTGCCTGGTTGCCGATGATCAACTCGTCATGTTTGATCCAGATAGTGCGCTCCGCCAGGTGATGAGCCAGTGCCAGCGCACGACGTACCGGGATGGGTTTATCCAGGTGCTGCTGGTACATCTCGGTATAGTGCTGGGCGCGCTCGGTACAAACCGGTGGCTTCACGATGTGGATCAGTGCTGTTTTATGCGCGTTGATGCGGTCGCTGAGTGTGTCCAGTTTCAGAGTCGTCATGGCAGTTATCCTCGTAGGGTCGCGGTTAAACCTTTAAGGCTGGCGTACTGCTGGGCAAATTCGAGCAGTGCAGGCGCATCAAGCGGTTTTTCCGGGGCGTTGTAGGGTTGATTGAGTAAGAGGTATTTGTTGATGCCCAACGTGTGATAGGGCAAAAAATGGATCTCATCGACGTGCAGTTCGTCGGCAGCAAAATCGGTAATGGCCTGAATATCTTCAGCGTTGGCATTGAATCCCTGAATCAGCGGTACGCGGATAATCATTTTTTTACCCGCGGCGGCCAGTTTTTTCAGATTTTCCAGCACGCGTGCGGCACGCCCATCGGTCCACTGTTTAAACGGGGCGTCAGCCACATGTTTTAAATCAGCAAGAAACAGATCGATATGGGGTAATGAAGGCGCAATATATTTCCATGGGACATGCAGACAGGTTTCGACCGCCGTATGAATACCTGCATCGTGGCTGGCTTTGAATAATTCGGCTGCCAGCTCCGGCTGCATAAACGGTTCGCCGCCGGAAAGGGTGATTCCACCGCCACTGCGGTCGTAAAACGGTTTATCTCGCAATACGGTCGCCATGATATCGTCCACGCTTTTTATCTCTCCGCAGACGGTCAGCGCCTGAGTCGGGCAGCAGTGGGTCAGCGACGTGATGGCCTCATCGGTCAGTTTTTCACGGTGAATAAGCAGGCCATTCAGCGCACGTTCAACCACTTCCGGTGCAGCCTGCGCACACAGATCGCAACCCTCGAGGCACAAACGCGCGTCATAGAGCAGATCCTGCGTGCGGGCGCGGCTTTCCGGATTCTGGCACCAGCGGCAGCCCAGGGAGCATCCTTTAAGAAACACCACGGTACGAATACCGGGGCCATCGTGAGTGGAATAGCGCTGAATATTAAAAATCATAAGCGGCCTCTTTTCTTTCGTATAAAGATTAAATTACTTTCGAATGAAAGCTATATTGACGTGCGTCAACTAACCGTGAGGTTTCGCCGTGCTACCTTTTATTCATGCTAATTATTCGTTTGAGGAAAGGTTATGGAACTCTATTTGGATACGTCTGATGTGGCCGCGGTAAAGGCCCTGGCGCGTATTTTTCCGCTGGCGGGGGTGACCACTAACCCGAGTATTGTGGCAACGGGTAAAGAGACGCTGGAAGTGTTGCTGCCGCAACTGCAGGAAGCGATGGGAGGACAAGGTCGGCTGTTTGCGCAGGTAATGGCGACGACAGCGGAAGGTATGGTCAGCGATGCGCGTAAACTGCGGGCAATCATCGCGGATATCGTGGTCAAAGTGCCGGTCACTGCAGAAGGTCTGGCGGCGATTAAGTTGCTGAAGGAAGAGGGTATCCCGACATTGGGGACGGCGGTATACGGTGCGGCACAGGGGTTGTTGGCCGCGCTGGCTGGTGCAGAGTATATTGCACCCTATGTTAATCGCGTGGATGCCCAGGGTGGAGATGGCATCCAGACGGTGAACGCCCTGCAGCGCTTACTGAAAATGCATGTGCCTCACGCCAAAGTGTTGGCCGCCAGTTTTAAAACCCCACGCCAGGCGCTGGACTGCCTGCTGGCGGGCTGCGAAGCCATTACGCTGCCGCTGGATGTTGCACAGCAGTTGATTAGCTCCCCGGCTGTTGATGCTGCCGTGGCGAAGTTTGAACACGACTGGCAGAGCGCGTTTGGGCGGACGTCTCTCTGATGCTGTTGCCGGGTGGCGCTAACGCTTACCCGGCCTGCGTTCGGGCCGTTGTAGGTCGGGTAAGGCGAAGCCGCCACCCGACTTTTTTACCGACTACAAACCTCACACCCTGGGTTACGCATCAGCTTCATTTCGCGAAACTGGCAGGTCATGGCGTCATACATCACGATTTTACCGGATGCCGGTTTACCGTAGTTTGCCAGCAGCTTAATGGCTTCCATCGCCTGAAGTGAACCTATCACACCGATGAGCGGAGCCATTACACCCGCTTCTACACAGGTCAGGGCATTTTCACCGAACAGGCGACTCAGGCAGCGATAGCAGGGCTCACCCTCCTGGTATGTGAAGACCGTAATTTGTCCTTCCATGCGGATTGCCGCGCCGGATACCAGTGGAATCTTTGCGGCGAAGCAGCCGGCATTGAGCTGATTGCGGATACTGACATTATCGGTGCAGTCCAGCACCAAATCATGTTCGGCGATCAGCGCATGAATCGCGGTATCGTCGAGAAGCGCATTCACAGGCGTAATGACGATATAGGGATTAATCCGCGCCAGTGCGTCGCGTGCCGACTCTACTTTGGGTTGGCCAATGGTTGCGTCACTATGCAGCGTCTGGCGTTGCAGGTTTGAAACGGACACGGTGTCAAAGTCGAGCAGGGTTAACTGCCCGACGCCAGCGCCCGCCAGATACTGGGTGGCAGCACAACCAAGCCCACCCAGACCCACGACCAGTACCCGCGCTTCCTTGAGCGCTTCCTGGCCTTCAAAATCGAAGCCGCGCAAAATGATTTGCCGGTTATAGCGCATCATCTCCTGGTCGCTGAGTTCCGCCATTACAGGCCTCCAAACAGGGCGTTAAACGGCTCGACTTCTACCCACTCGCCAGCTTCAACGTTACCGCGATCGCGCTCCAGCACGATAAAGCAGTTGCCCAGGCTAAAGGAGCTAAAAATATGCGATCCCTGATGTCCGGTGGTGGTGACTTCCAGTTCGCCTTCTGCGGTACGCTGTAATACACCGCGCTGAAAATCCAGACGGCCAGGCGTTTTCTTCAGGCGTGATGCGGTGCGCACACGCTGGCGTGGTGGCAGTCCGCAGGCGGTGTTACCGCTGAGTTTCGCCAGCAACGGTTGTACCAGTTGATAGAACGTGAGGGCCGCGGAGACCGGGTTTCCTGGCAGGCCGCAAAACCAGCTGTTGCTCAGTTTGCCGAAAGCGAACGGTTTACCCGGTTTGATGGCCAATTTCCAGAAGGCAATCTCTCCCAGCTCTTCCAGAATGGTTTTGGTGTAGTCTGCTTCACCCACCGACACGCCACCGGAGCTGATGACAACATCGGCCTGGCTGTCGGCTTCGATAAATGCGGCGCGTAGCGCGTTAGGATCGTCGCGGATAATCCCTAAGTTGATCACTTCACAGCCCAACTGTTGCAGCATCAGATGCACGGTCAGGCGATTGGTATCGTAAATCTGTCCGTCGCCCAGCGGTTGACCCGGCAGTTGCAGTTCATCACCGGTAGAGAACAACGCCACGCGAACTTTGCGAACGACCGGTACTTCGGCAATACCGAGCGAGGCCAGAACAGGAAGTTCTGCGGTTGTCAGACGTGTTCCCGCCGGAAATACCACCGCGCCGTTGGCGATATCTTCACCGCGCAGACGAATATTTTGTCCGCTGCGGACGTAGGCGGTAAAACGAATACCGTCGTCAGTTTGTTCTGTCTGCTCCTGCATGACGACGGCTTCACAACCGGCAGGTACCGGGGCGCCGGTCATAATTCTAATGCAGGTTCCCGCAGGCCATTCACCATGGAAAGGCTGACCGGCAAAGGCTTTACCTGCAACGGAGAGCGGCTGGCCGGATTGCAGGTCGGCCAAACGCACCGCATAACCATCCATTGCCGAGTTATCGAATCCAGGGACATCAATGGGAGAGACGATATCGGTCGCCAGAATACGGCCAAAGCATTGAACCAGTGGCAGCGTTTCGACGGCGGTGAGCGGGGTAATACGCGAAAGCATCTGAGAGAGAGCCGTTTCAAGCGGCATCAGTCCGGCGGTAAATTCCATGTGAAGACTCCTGCGGGGCAAAATCGAATCCGGTTATTATGTCAGAAAATGGACGCGGACAGTATGCCACCTCAGGCTTAGAATCCGATCTGCTGAAGGTTTTACACCCGAGAGTCACGCTGCAGGAAAAATGCGGTATAAACTCAATATTTCCGTTCTTTTTTGCCGTGGGGGCTAAATGACGAATACGATCCCGGACTCAATTCGACGACAGGTGAATGCCGCCAGAGTGCTGATTGCACGGATTATCGAGGGCAATCTGGTTGCTATTCATTTGTATGGATCTGCTGTTGAAGGGGGATTAAAACCCCAAAGCGACATCGATTTGCTGGTTACCATCAGGCAACCGCTGGATATGCAGCAAAGAAAAGAATTGATGCAGGGTTTTCTGGAAATATCAGCACCGCCGGGCAGTGCCGATAGCTATCGGGCACTGGAAGTGACTATCGTGGTCTATTCGCAACTGGTGCCGTGGCGATTTCCACCATCAAGAGAAATGCAATTTGGTGAATGGCTGCGTGATGATATCTGCGCTGGCGTGTATGAACCGGCGCAGGTGGATCCTGACCTTGCCATTCTGCTGACCCAGGCCCGGCGTGCCAGCGTACCGTTGTTCGGTAAACCCGCTGAGACATTATTCAACGTCATCCCTTTTAGCGATATCGTACAAACATTTCGACATATCCTGGATATGTGGCAGAAACCGGCCGATTTAGAAGGGGATGAGCGCAATATTATCCTGACGTTGGCGCGTATCTGGTATAGCGTCGTGACCGGTAATATTGTTGCTAAAGAGACGGCTGCATCCTGGTTGATACCGCAATTGCCCGCTGAACATGCCGCCATGCTGCAGGCTGCGCGTTCGGAGTATCTGGGGTTAACCACCGTGGATTGGACCGAATCGATGCCGTCGGTTGAACGTTTTGTCGGGTACGCAAAAACACATATTGCCGGGCTACTGAAATAGTTTATCTAACCGCATCGGGAATAAGCCTGGCGTATTCGTGAACAACTGCCGCTTATTTCACCGCTATCCGTAGGTTAATAGGATTGGCTCTGTAGAAGGGGCCTTTACCTTTACATGACGTCTGCATCTTTCTATATTCAAAAATCGAATCAATAACTCACAGAAATTCTGATATTTATAACCCCGTTACCTGCCACCTTAATGGATAAAAAAAATGGGCAAAGCAGTCATTGCAATTCACGGCGGCGCAGGGGCAATAACCCGCGCAGCGCTAAGCCAGGAGCAGGAGTTGCGTTATATACAGGCACTGTCAGATATCGTTGAAACCGGTCAACGTATGCTGGAAGCGGGCCGTAGCGCGCTGGATGTTGTCACTGAGGCTGTGCGCCTACTGGAAGAGTGCCCCTTGTTTAACGCCGGAATTGGTGCTGTGTATACCCGTGATGAAACCCATGAACTCGATGCCTGCGTCATGGATGGTAATACCCTGCAAGCGGGTGCTGTTGCCGGAGTCAGCCATCTACGTAACCCGATCCTCGCGGCGCGTCTGGTGATGGAACACAGTCCTCACGTCATGATGATTGGCGAAGGGGCGGAAAATTTTGCGATTTCACAGGGCATGGAACGCGTTTCTGCTGATGTTTTCTCTACCCCTGAACGCTATGCGCAACTGCTGGTGGCGCGTGCTGAGGATAAAACGGTACTTGATCATAGCGGCACACCGCTGGACGAAAACAACAAAATGGGCACCGTCGGCGCGGTGGCGCTGGATGTTTTCGGCAATCTGGCTGCGGCGACTTCGACTGGCGGAATGACCAACAAATTACCGGGGCGGGTGGGCGACAGTCCTTTGGTTGGCGCGGGTTGCTATGCCAACAATGCCAACGTTGCGGTTTCATGTACGGGAACCGGAGAAGTATTCATTCGCGCGCTGGCGGCCTATGACATTGCGGCGCTGATGGATTATGGTGGCCTGAGTCTGTCAGAGGCGTGCGAGCGTGTGGTGATGGAAAAGTTGCCGGCGCTGGGCGGCAGCGGTGGATTAATTGCTATCGATCATGAAGGGAATGTGGCTTTGCCGTTTAACAGCGAAGGTATGTACCGCGCATGGGGATACGCTGGCGATACGCCAACCACCGGTATTTATCGGGAAAAAGGAGATAGCGTTGCCACACAGTGATGAGCTTGATGTCAGTGACGTACTGGCCGTCAGCAACCTGAATATCGCCTTCGAACAAGAGCAGCAGCGTATCCGTGCCGTACGAAATCTGTCGTTTCGCCTGAAACGTGGTGAAACGCTGGCGATTGTTGGCGAATCCGGTTCCGGAAAATCGGTAACGGCCTTGTCGCTGATGCGTCTGATTGAACAGGCGGGCGGCGAGGTAAGCTGTGATGCGATGCTGCTACGGCGGCGCAATCGGCAGGTGATTGAACTCGGCGAGCAAAGCGCAGCCCAGATGCGCCATGTGCGCGGCGCTGACATCGCGATGATTTTTCAGGAGCCGATGACGTCGCTTAATCCGGTGTTTACCGTCGGCGAGCAGATCGCTGAGTCCATTCGTCTACACCAGGGGGCCAGTCGCGAAGAGGCAATGGTGGAAGCCAAGCGCATGCTTGACCAGGTTCGAATTCCCGAATCGAAGGCCATCTTATCGCGCTATCCACACCAGCTTTCCGGCGGAATGCGCCAGCGAGTGATGATCGCCATGGCGCTATCATGCCGACCGGCGGTGTTGATTGCTGATGAGCCGACAACGGCGCTGGACGTCACTATTCAGGCGCAGATCCTGCAACTGATAAAAGTGCTGCAGCAAGAGATGTCGATGGGGGTCATTTTTATCACCCACGATATGGGGGTGGTGGCAGATATCGCTGACCGTGTGCTGGTGATGTACCAGGGGGAAGCGGTCGAAACGGGCAGCGTTGAGCAAATTTTTCATGCTCCTCAGCATCCTTACACTCAAGCGCTGTTGGCGGCTGTGCCGCAACTTGGGGAGATGCGCGGGCACGACCTTCCGCGACGCTTCCCGCTTATTTCTCTGCAGAATCCTCATCATGTTGAACCTCAAACCGAGCAGGACACGGTGGTTGAGGGAGAGCCGATTCTGCGGGTTCGCAACCTGGTGACACGTTTTCCCCTGCGTAGCGGCATCCTAAATCGCGTGACCCGCGAGGTGCATGCGGTGGAGAACGTCAGTTTTGATCTCTGGCCCGGCGAAACGCTTTCACTGGTTGGCGAGTCGGGTTGCGGTAAATCAACGACCGGGCGGGCATTGTTGCGTCTGGTGGAGTCCCAGCGTGGGGAGATTTTCTTCAATGGACAACGCATTGATACCCTGGCCGCCAGCAAGTTGCAGCCGCTGCGTCGGGATATCCAGTTTATCTTCCAGGACCCTTATGCGTCGCTCGACCCGCGCCAGACCGTGGGATATTCCATCTTAGAGCCATTGCGGGTGCACGGTTTGTTACACGGCGATGCGGCGACAAAACGGGTCGCGTGGTTGCTGGAGCGTGTCGGGTTGCTACCTGAGCACGCCTGGCGCTATCCGCACGAATTTTCCGGCGGTCAGCGGCAACGTATCTGTATAGCCCGGGCGTTGGCGCTCAATCCAAAAGTGATCATTGCCGATGAGTCCGTCTCGGCACTGGATGTCTCTATTCGCGGGCAAATTATTAACCTGTTGCTCGACCTACAGCGGGAAATGGGTATTGCGTACCTGTTTATTTCTCACGATATGGCGGTGGTGGAGCGTATTAGTCACCGCGTGGCGGTGATGTACCTGGGGCAGATTGTTGAGATCGGTACCCGACGGGCGGTGTTTGAGAATCCACAGCATCCCTACACGCGAAAACTTATGGCGGCAGTCCCGGTTGCCGATCCATCGTATCAAAGGCCACAGCGCGTGCTGTTGTCGGATGATATCCCCAGTAATATCCGCAAACGCGGTGAAGAGATCCCCCCGGTTTCACTCCAGTTAGTGGGACCGGGGCATTATGTTGCGCGTGCGCCAGCGGAAAATGCGCTTTCGCGTTTATGACAGGCAGGCAGGGTTTAAGGAGAATAACATGGCAAAAATTGTTGCTCGTAAATGGCTGGTTGCTCTGGGGGTCGCCTCAGCGCTGGCTGCATCCCCGTCCTGGGCTGCCAAAGATGTGGTGGTTGCGGTAGGGTCTAATTTCACCACGCTCGACCCTTATGATGCCAACGACACGTTATCGCAGGCGGTAGCCAAGTCGTTTTACCAGGGACTGTTCGGCCTTGATAAAGAGATGAAGCTGAAAAACGTGTTGGCGGAAAGCTATACCGTTTCTGATGATGGCCTAACGTATACCGTTAAACTGCGACAGGGCGTGAAGTTTCAGGATGGGACTGACTTCAATGCGGCTGCGGTAAAAGCCAACCTTGATCGCGCCAGCAATCCGGAAAATCACCTTAAACGCTATAACCTGTATAAGAATATTGATAAAACCGAGGTGGTTGATCCCGCTACGGTGAAGATTACGCTGAAGCAGCCATTCTCTGCCTTTATCAATATTCTGGCGCATCCGGCTACGGCGATGATATCTCCGGCCGCGCTGGAGAAATACGGGAAAGAGATCGGTTTCCATCCGGTAGGGACGGGGCCGTACCAGCTTGAAACCTGGAATCAGACCGACTTTGTCAAAGTTAAGAAGTTCGCGGGCTACTGGCAGCAAGGGTTGCCAAAGCTTGATACGATTACCTGGCGTCCGGTAACGGACAACAATACGCGTGCGGCAATGCTGCAAACCGGGGAAGCGCAGTTTGCTTTCCCCATTCCGTACGAGCAGGCCGCGTTACTGGCGAAGAATAAAAACCTGGAACTGGTCGCCAGCCCGTCTATTATGCAGCGTTATATCAGCATGAACGTCACGCAAAAACCGTTCGATAATCCGAAGGTGCGCGAGGCGTTGAATTATGCCATCAACCGTCAGGCGTTGGTGAAAGTGGCGTTTGCGGGTTATGCCACGCCGGCAACTGGCGTTCTTCCGCCATCGATAGCCTATGCGCAAAGCTACACGCCGTGGCCTTACGATCCGGCAAAAGCACGCGAATTACTGAAAGAAGCGGGTTATCCCAACGGCTTTACCACCACGCTGTGGTCATCCCATAACCACAGTACCGCGCAGAAAGTGCTGCAATTTACCCAGCAACAGCTGGCGCAGGTGGGCGTGAAGGCTCAGGTCACGGCGATGGATGCCGGGCAGCGGGCCGCAGAAGTCGAGGGCAAGGCGCAGAAAGAAAGCGGGGTAAGGATGTTCTACACCGGCTGGTCGGCGTCTACGGGCGAAGCGGACTGGGCGCTGTCGCCGCTGTTTGCGTCACAGAACTGGCCACCAACCTTGTTTAATACCGCGTTCTACAGTAACAAGCAGGTGGACAATGATTTAACGGCGGCATTGCAGACCAACGATCCGGCGCAAAAAGCGCAGTTGTACAAAGACGCGCAGGATATTATCTGGAAAGAGTCGCCGTGGATCCCGCTGGTGGTGGAAAAACTGATCTCGGCGCACAGTACGAATTTGACCGGATTCTGGATCATGCCTGACACCGGGTTTAGTTTTGATGACGCGGATTTGAAATAAGCTATTCATTCGGCTCTGCATGGACGGGGCCGGCGAAGGGAGTCTGATGCTCAACTATGTTTTCAAGCGCCTGCTGGGGTTGATTCCGACGCTGTTAATTGTGGCGGTGCTGGTGTTTTTGTTTGTTCACTTGCTACCCGGCGATCCGGCGCGGCTTATTGCCGGGCCGGAGGCTGATGCAGAGGTGATTGAGTTGGTACGTCGGCAGTTGGGCCTGGATCAGCCGCTGCACGTTCAGTTCTGGCATTACATGACCAACGTATTACAAGGCGATTTCGGTACCTCGATGGTTTCTCGCCGTCCGGTTGCCGATGAGATTGCCAGCCGTTTTATGCCGTCGCTGTGGTTGACGATCGCCAGCATGGCGTGGGCGGTTTTGTTTGGTATGACGGCGGGGATCATTGCCGCCGTTTGGCGCAACCGCTGGCCTGACAGGTTGAGTATGACGTTGGCGGTCACTGGGATCTCTTTCCCGGCCTTTGCGCTTGGCATGCTGTTAATGCAGATCTTTTCCGTTGAGTTGGGTTGGCTACCGACCGTAGGCGCGGATACCTGGTTGCACTACATTCTCCCTTCAATCACGCTAGGGGCGGCGGTGGCGGCGGTACTCGCCCGTTTTACCCGCGCCTCGTTTGTCGATGTGCTTAGCGAGGACTATATGCGCACCGCGCGGGCGAAGGGAGTGAGTGAAACCTGGGTGGTGCTAAAACATGGTCTGCGTAACGCGATGATCCCGGTTGTCACGATGATGGGGCTGCAGTTTGGCTTTTTGCTGGGTGGCTCGATTGTGGTTGAGAAGGTATTCAACTGGCCTGGGCTTGGGCGATTGTTGGTCGACTCAGTTGAAATGCGTGACTATCCGGTGATCCAGGCCGAAGTGCTGTTGTTTTCCCTGGAATTTATTCTTATCAACTTAGTGGTGGATGTGCTCTATGCCGCCATTAATCCGGCTATCAGGTACAAGTAAGGATGCGATTTTTTAACTGGCGCCGCCAGGCGATTTTAAATGCGATGCCCCTCGTTAAGCCAGATCAAATACGTACGCCGTGGCATGAGTTCTGGCGTCGTTTTCGTCGTCAACATGTTGCGATGATCGCGGGGTTATTTGTGCTGGCCCTGATCCTGGTGGCCATCTTTGCCCGTTGGCTGACGCCATTTGATGCTGAAAACTACTTCGATTACGACCGGCTGAATGACGGACCGTCGATGCTGCACTGGTTTGGCGTGGATTCGTTAGGCAGGGATATTTTTAGCCGTGTACTGGTTGGCGCACAAATTTCGCTGGCGGCCGGGGTCTTTGCCGTCTTTATTGGCGCGGCGATTGGCACGGTGCTGGGGCTGCTGGCCGGGTATTACGAAGGCTGGTGGGACCGACTGATTATGCGTATCTGCGACGTGCTGTTCGCCTTTCCGGGGATATTGCTGGCAATAGCAGTGGTGGCGGTGTTGGGAAGCGGGATTGCGAATGTGATTATTGCGGTTGCGGTATTTTCCATTCCGGCTTTTGCGCGACTGGTTCGTGGCAATACGTTGGTTCTTAAGCAACAAACATTTATTGAGTCAGCACGCAGCATTGGTGCCAGCGACGCGACCATTATCTTTAACCATATTTTGCCGGGTACGGTCTCTTCAATCGTGGTTTTTTTCACCATGCGCATCGGGACGTCAATCATTTCTGCCGCAAGTCTGTCATTCCTGGGTTTAGGGGCACAGCCGCCGACGCCGGAATGGGGAGCCATGCTCAATGAAGCGCGGGCTGATATGGTGATCGCGCCCCACGTGGCGATTTTCCCGGCGGTGGCGATATTCCTGACGGTGCTGGCGTTTAACCTGCTGGGGGATGGGTTGCGTGACGCGCTGGATCCGAAAATTAAAGGGTGAACCGTAGGCCTGATAAGACGCTTTAGCGTCGCCATCAGGCGTTGCCGGATGCGGCATAAATGCCTTATCCGGCCTACGTTGGGTTACATTATTTAAACGCGCGTGCCCCACAGGTCGTATTCATCTGCGTTCTCGACTTTCACGCGGATGATATCGCCAGGCTTCACGTTGGTTTCGCCATTCAGATATACCGCACCGTCGATTTCAGGAGCATCAGCCATACTTCGACCAATCGCGCCTTCTTCGTCAACTTCATCAACGATGACCAGAATCTCGCGGCCTACTTTCTCCTGCAAACGTTCAGCAGAGATCTGCTGCTGCAGTTGCATAAAGCGGTTCCAGCGTTCTTCTTTTACCTCTTCCGGGATTTGATCTGGCAGATCGTTGGCTCCTGCACCTTCTACCGGGCTGTATTTAAAGCAGCCGACGCGGTCAAGGCGCGCTTCTTTCAGGAAGTCGAGCAGCATCTGGAAGTCTTCTTCGGTTTCGCCCGGGAAGCCAACAATAAACGTTGAACGCAGGGTCAGTTCAGGGCAGATCTCACGCCACTGTTTAATCCGTGCCAGCTGTCGGTCCACAGAACCAGGGCGTTTCATGAGTTTCAGAATACGCGGGCTGGCGTGCTGCAGTGGGATATCCAGATACGGCAGGATTTTCCCTTCCGCCATCAGCGGGATCACATCATCGACGTGCGGATACGGATAGACGTAGTGCAGACGGGTCCAGATGCCCAGTTTTGACAACTGTTCGCACAGGTCAACCATGCTGGTTTTAACCGGCTCGCCGTTATGGAAACCGGTACGATGCTTCACATCCACACCGTAAGCAGAAGTATCCTGGGAGATCACCAGAATTTCTTTCACGCCTGCATCGACCAGACGTTTAGCTTCGCTAAGAACGTCGCCAATCGGGCGGCTCACCAGATCACCACGCATGGATGGAATAATGCAGAATGTGCAGCGGTGATTACAGCCTTCAGAAATCTTCAAATAGGCATAATGGCGCGGGGTCAGTTTGACACCCTGCTCTGGAACCAGACTCTGGAACGGGTTGTGCTTCGGCTTCGGCACGTAGTGATGCACGTGCTCCAGAACCTGTTCGTAGCTGTGCGGTCCGGTAATTTCCAGCACCTTCGGGTGGACTTCACGGATCTGATCGACTTTGGCACCCAGACAGCCAGTGACGATCACTTTGCCGTTTTCGTTCAGCGCTTCGCCAATGGCTTCCAGTGACTCCTGAACGGCGCTGTCGATAAAGCCGCAGGTGTTAACGATGACCATATCCGCATCGTCGTAACTTGGCACAACATCATAGCCTTCGGTACGAAGTTCGGTCAGGATGCGCTCAGAATCGACGAGGTTTTTCGGACAACCTAGTGATATAAAACCAATTTTTGCCATTTTCTTATACTGTACATTGCTCGTAATCGGGGGATTATACAGATGCCTTCACACGACATCTATATCTGATCGGCATAATACACAGAGAATACCCATCACGTGTTTCTGTTAGTGAAAGGTGTTTAGCGAGTCTAATTCCGGCTTTAAGTGCCACTTCTTGGCTATAGAAACTTATTATCGTAAATTTTATCTCGTCGAGCGTTATTAATGAGGTTTATTTTGAAAGAGATTGTTTTGAAGTCGAAACTTGAAATGGCTAAAACACTGTATGCTAACGGAGTGAGTTTATATTATATCTCCCTGGCTACGGGGCTGAGTTGGCGGGTATTAATGTCGGAATTAAGTTTTCTCGCCAGTCATGAAGTCATTCGAAATAAAACTGACGTTCGCAAAGCAGATTTTAAATAATTCACCTGTCTGTTACGTATCCTACAATATTATGAAAGGTAATGCCCATATGTATATTTCACCGCTTCCGGTCGCCCCGGATTCTGATGTTGATAAGCTGAGAGATGATATCGCCAATAAGCTTTTATTTACTATCGGTAAAGATCCCGCCATTGCCACGAAACGGGAGTGGTTGAATGCGACGTTATATGCTGTACGCGATCGCATGGTTGAGCGGTGGCACCGCTCTAATCGGGCACAATTCTCTCAGGATGCCCGCCAGGTTTATTATCTGTCGATGGAGTTTCTCATCGGCCGTACGCTCTCCAATGCGCTACTTTCTTTGGGCTTATATGATGAAGTCCGGAGCGCGCTGGAGGCCATGGGGCTGGATCTGGAAGAGTTGATCGACGAGGAGAATGACCCTGGGCTCGGAAATGGCGGCCTGGGTCGTCTGGCGGCCTGTTTCCTTGATTCGCTGGCAACGCTGGGCTTACCTGGATGCGGTTACGGTATTCGCTACAACTACGGTATGTTTAAACAAAATATCATTGATGGTGTTCAAAAAGAGTCTCTGGACTACTGGCTGGAATACGGGAACCCATGGGAGTTCAAACGTCATAATACGCATTATAAAGTGCGTTTTGGCGGACGTGTGCAACTGGAGGGGAATAAAGCCCGCTGGATTGAAACCGAGGATATTCTGGCTGTCGCACATGACCAGATTATTCCCGGCTATGCGACCGACACGACAAATACGCTGCGGCTGTGGAATGTACAGGTGAATAGTGAGGTCAATGCCGGGAAATTAAATCCACATGATGACTTTGCAACCGAAGTAGAAAATAAATACCACTTTGATCGGATTTCACGGGTCCTGTATCCGGATGATTCCACCGATGCAGGGCGTGAACTGCGCTTGCGGCAGGCTTATTTTCTGGCCTCGGCAACGATTCAGGATATCCTGAGTCGCCATTACCAGTTACACCGGACTTACGATAATCTGGCGGATAAAATTGCGATTCACCTCAATGATACTCACCCGGTCCTGGCGATTCCGGAACTGATGCGTCTGCTAATTGATCATCACCAGTTCAGTTGGGATAACGCGTTTGATGTGACCTGTCAGATTTTTTCATACACCAATCACACGCTGATGAGTGAGGCGCTGGAGACATGGCCGGTCGAGATGCTGAGTCGACTTTTGCCGCGTCACTTGCAGATTATTTTCGACATTAACGATCGGTTTCTGAAGACGTTGCAGGAGCGATATCGTGATGACAGTGAGCTGTTGAAACGTGTATCGCTCATTGATGAATCCCATGGTCGCGTGGTGCGCATGGCCTGGCTGGCAGTCGTGGTTAGTCATAAGGTAAACGGCGTGTCGGCACTCCATTCCAAATTGATGACGGAATCGCTGTTTGCTGACTTTGCACGCATCTTTCCGCTGCGTTTCACCAATGTGACCAATGGTGTCACGGCTCGCCGCTGGCTGGCGCTGGCTAATCCTCCGCTTGCAAAAGTGCTGGATGAGAATATCGGTGATAGCTGGCGGACCCGGTTAATGCAGTTGGGCGAGCTGAAGCAGTATATTGATTATCCGTCGGTGAATGAGGCGGTATATCGAGCGAAACGAGTAAACAAGCAGCGACTGGCGCACCATATTGCAACACAGTATGGGGTGGTGGTGGATTCTGGTGCGTTGTTTGATGTGCAGGTGAAGCGTATTCATGAATATAAGCGGCAGTTACTGAATGTGCTCCATGTCATCACTCGCTATAACCGCATTAAAGCGGCACCGGATGCTACCTGGGTGCCGCGTGTGAATATCTTTGCGGGAAAAGCGGCGTCGTCCTATCACATGGCGAAACAGATCATTCGCCTAATTAATGATGTGGCGAGATTAGTGAATAACGATCCGCAAATTGGCGGCAAGCTGAAGGTGGTGTTTATCCCGGATTACAACGTCAGCCTGGCGCAAATGATCATTCCGGCAGCCGATCTTTCTGAACAAATATCCCTGGCCGGGACGGAAGCATCCGGTACCAGCAACATGAAGTTTGGGCTGAATGGGGCGCTAACGATCGGTACGCTGGATGGCGCGAATATAGAAATGCGTGAATACGTTGGGGAAGATAACATCTTTATCTTTGGTAATACGGCGAGTGAGGTTGATGCGCTACGTCGCGATGGCTATGACCCGCGCTGTATTTTTGAAAACGATGCGGAGTTACATCAGGTACTGACGCAAATTGGTACGGGTGTGTTCAGCCCGGAAGAGCCCGGACGCTACAGAGATGTGCTGGATTCGCTAATCAACTTTGGCGACTACTATCAGGTATTAGCGGATTACCGCAGCTATGTGGACTGCCAGGATTCGGTAGATGAGTTATATCGTTATCCCCGCGAGTGGACGACAAAGACGATGCATAATATTGCTAATATGGGGTATTTCTCGTCAGACAGAACGGTACAGGAATATGCTGACCATATCTGGCGTATCGCTAAAATCCGTGTGTAGTTATTAATGGCGACATCTGGCCTCCCGGAAATTTATCACCGGGAGGTCGTTTGTAAATCAGTCAGAATGGGTGACAGTATTTTATGGGCCGCACCATCTTTGCGTGAAGAAGAAAATACACTAAATTGCGGTAACGGAAATGGTGTGTTTATCTTTTTAAGACCATACAGATGCGCGTGTGTTTCGAATACCTTTTCCGGGATCACCCCTAAGCATTGGGTTGTGGACACAATAGTCAGTATTGCCGTGAAAGAAGAGGTCAGCAGACAACGCTCACCGGTTCTGAATTTTTTATCCACAATACTCCGGTGGTAAATTATTTTTTCATTCTTGGTATTGTAACCCACCAGATTGGCACTTCTGAACTGCTCCTCTGTAATTGCATTTCCGTATAACGTATTATTCTGCGAGACGATGAGAACCAGCCGCATATCAGATATTTTCTGGCAGGTGATATTTCCTGACTCAACGGAAAATGTTGAAAACACCATATCAGCCTGGCGCATGTTTAATAACTCAACAATGCTCTGCTCGTTTAAATCAGCGGTGAGGTGCAGGAGACTGATATCCGCATCGGTATTGATTATTCTGGCCGTGACATCGGGAATAACAATCGGGGAAATAAATGACTCGGTATACAGCGTTAGCCTTTTTTTCGCCGCCGGAGAGGAAAGCGGCATCAGCGTCGATAGTTTGTCGATAATTGGGATCGTATTGTCATAAAGTTCATCAGAGTAGACGGTCGGCAACAGCGCGTTTCCGCTACGGACAAAGAGATTATCTCCCATCATTTCTCGCAGTTTTCGTAGTGACTGGCTAACGGCAGAAGGTGAAATGTTCAGCATGTCAGCGACTCTGGAAATACTACCCACGCTATAGATCAAACAGAAAATTGTCAGCAAATTCAGATCGATTTTGGATAGTGTGCGTATTTTTTCTGCATCACTCGCTTTTGACATACATCCCTCATAATCAGCGCTATGGCAGTAATCACTTCAGGTATAGCAAAAAATGTTCGGTATGCCAGAAACGCGATGTTTTGCGTAAGTGCAACACCTGCATTAGGCCGAAAGTTGTAACATTGTAAATTATGTTAATCAATTAGGCTTTATTGATATAGAGCATCAATTTGTTCAAAAAACAACCATACTATTAAGTTGCACCATGGTTGGAAAGAGGAGGAACAAGGTATGGTTGTTGACAGACTGAGAACCGATCTTCTCAACAAATTGATAAACGCCCGTATCGATCTTGCCGCTTATCTGCTGTTGAGAAAAGCGAAAGGCTATATGTCAGTCAGCGAGAGCGATCGTCTGCGTGATAGCTTTTTTGAACTGAATCGCGAATTGCACGATCAATCACAGCTCCACGGTATGCATCTTGATCAGGAAGAGTGGAATGCCCTTCGTCGTGCTGAAGGGGCGTTAGCCGCCACCGCTGTTTGTCTGATGAGTGGACATCATGATTGTCCGAACTTTATTGCCGTTAACGCAGAGAAACTGGAAAACTGCCTGACAACGCTGACGCTGAGTATCCAGAGTTTGCAAGCTTATTCAACGCTGGAACACATCTGAACCAGGGGGAGAGCGCTCCCCCTTTTCGTTAAGATTATGTAAAGGTGGCGGGATAATTCCCCTTGCTGGCTACGCTTTAAGCAGAGCCATTAAGGAGGTGCTATGCGTCGACTCTTTCTCTGTGTTGCCTCATTGGCATTGCTTTCCCCCTATGCCGCTGCCGTCAAGGTGGAGGTCCTACAAACCAAACTCGACCACCCGTGGTCGCTGGCCTTTTTACCGGATAATCGCAGTATGCTGATTACGCTCAGAGGAGGGCAGCTTCGGCTCTGGCAACCCGATAAGGGGCTTTCCGATCCACTGACTGGCGTACCTAAGGTTTGGGCGAATGGCCAGGGCGGCTTGCTTGATGTGGTGTTAGCGCCGGATTTTGCCCAATCCCGGCGGGTGTGGCTTAGCTTTGCGGAAGCTGACAGTGAAGGGAAAGCCGGAACAGCAGTAGGCTACGGGCGGTTAAGTGACGATCGTAAACACCTGCAGGGCTTTCAGACGGTGTTCCGCCAAATGCCTAAGTTATCAACCGGGAACCATTTTGGCGGGCGTATGGTATTTGATGGCAAAGGTTATCTGTTTATAGGCCTTGGCGAGAATAACCAGCGCATAACCGCTCAGGAGCTGGATAAATTACAGGGCAAAGTGGTTCGACTAACAGACGAGGGCAAAATTCCACCGGATAACCCGTTTGTGAATCAGACTGGCGCGCGGGCTGAAATATGGTCGTATGGCATCCGTAATCCGCAGGGGATGGCGATGAATCCCTGGAGCGATGTGTTGTGGCTCAACGAGCATGGTCCGCGTGGTGGAGATGAGATCAATATCCCCGAGAAAGGTAAAAACTATGGATGGCCAATCGCGACATGGGGTGTTAACTACAGCGGTTTCAACATCCCCGAAGCAAAAGGCTCAATTGTGGCGGGCACTGAGCAGCCTATCTTTTACTGGGAAAAATCACCTGCAGTCAGTGGGATGGCCTTTTATAACCACGATACGTTCCCACAGTGGCGACACAAACTGTTTGTTGGAGCGCTGAAAGAACAGGGGGTGATTGTGTTAAGCGTGAAAGGCAATACGGTGACGGAAGACGGGCGAATTTTGCATGACAGAGGGCAGCGAATCCGCGATGTGCGCGTCGGACCAGACGGCTATTTGTATGTATTAACCGACGAGTCCGACGGGGAATTACTGAAAGTCAGTCCCTGACAGGATTAGCTGACCGGGATCATCACGACTTTCTGGAATGCCGGGCGCTCGGTGAGCTGTTGATACCAACGTTCCAGGTGAGGGCGCGGCGTCCAGCTTAAGCCGACATTAAACAGGTTATAGATGAACGGCGCGACGGCGATGTCCGCAGTGCCAAATTCAGCGCCAGAGAACCACACCCGGTCGGCCAGCGCGTTGTCGAGAATGGCAAACAGGTTATCGCAGACCTTCGCACCGGCCTCGATGGCTGTCTGGTCGCGTTGATCGGCAGGGGTTCTGACCAGACCAAATAAGATTACCCGATGTGCAGGGCTCAGCGTCTGGTTAGCCCAGTCCATCCATTTTTCGCCCTCGGCGCGTTTCGCCGGGGCGTCAACCCACAGTCGTTTTTGCCCGTACTGGGCCGCCAGGTAGCGGACAATGGTATTGGATTCCCACAGCAATACGTCTGTTTCGTCATCGCGTAGCAGTGGAACCAGCCCGTTAGGGTTCATCGCCAGATAATCTGCGTCATGATTTACGCCATGCTGTCCGCCAGCCAGAATTTGGCTGTACGGCAGTTCCAGTTCTTCGAGTGTCCACAATACTTTTTTTACGTTGGTCGAATTATTGCGACCCCACAGTGTAATCATAGTAACCCCGCAAATTAATTGAGCAGCGTTATGGCTGCATTCTCTATCTGACTCGCTCACATGGTGGGGTAAACCTAATATTTACGCAACAAGGCGCAAAAAAATCGTGATGAGAGCAGCGCAGCGCAGCGTTATTGCATAAACTTTAAAAACTTTACCAACTTACGGTTTCTTTAAGCTCGTTAGTGCGTTATTACTCACCGCACTTATTTTACACGTCATCCATCAGAACTTTTCTGTATGGTTGGCTGAGGCAACTTGGCCGGTTTTGTGTAAACACGGTGTGGTATGACGTGGTTTTTTGGAATGGATACTCGGGTGGCATTTATGACGCAATACTTCTCTTCCCTACGCAGCCTTGCTGCAGGTTCAGCACTGTTAATCCTTTTTGCGCCGACCGTACAGGCGGCGGAACAACCAACGGCCCCGCCGAGCGTTGACGCACGTGCGTGGATCTTAATGGATTACGCCAGCGGCAAAGTGCTGGCGGAAGGTAATGCCGATGAGAAACTGGACCCCGCCAGTCTGACCAAAATTATGACCAGCTATGTGGTCGGTCAGGCGCTAAAAGCCGGGAAAATTAATCTGAATGACATGGTTACCGTCGGGAAAGATGCCTGGGCTACCGGGAATCCGGCTCTGCGCGGCTCTTCTGTGATGTTCCTCAAGCCTGGCGATCAGGTTGCGGTGTCCGATCTGAACAAAGGCGTGATCATTCAGTCTGGTAATGATGCCTGTATTGCGCTCGCTGATTATGTTGCCGGAAGCCAGGAATCGTTTATTGGTTTGATGAACGGCTATGCGCAAAAACTGGGACTGACGAACACGACTTTCCAGACGGTACATGGCCTGGATGCCGCAGGGCAGTTCAGTACCGCGCGTGATATGGCATTGTTGGGTAAAGCGTTAATCCACGATGTGCCGGAAGAGTACGCCATCCATAAAGAGAAAGAGTTTACTTTTAATAAAATTCGCCAGCCAAACCGTAACCGCCTGCTGTGGAGTACCAACCTGAATGTGGATGGTATGAAAACGGGCACCACGGCGGGAGCAGGTTATAACCTGGTTGCATCCGCGACACAGGGCGATATGCGTTTGATCTCCGTGGTGCTGGGGGCAAAAACCGATCGCATTCGCTTTAATGAATCCGAAAAGCTGCTGACATGGGGTTTCCGCTTCTTTGAAACCGTTACGCCGATTAAACCGGATGCCACCTTTGTGACCCAACGTGTCTGGTTTGGTGATAAGAGTGAAGTCAATCTGGGCGCTGGGGAAGGTGGGTCTGTAACCATTCCGCGCGGCCAGCTGAAAAACCTGAAGGCGAGCTTTACCCTGACAGAGCCACAACTGACCGCGCCACTGAAGAAAGGCCAGGTTGTGGGGACAATCGACTTCCAGTTGAACGGAAAATCTATTGAACAGCGTCCGTTGATGGTGATGGAAGCGGTGGAAGAGGGGGGATTCTTTAGCCGGATGTGGGACTTCGTTATGATGAAATTCCACCAGTGGTTTGGTGGCTGGTTCTCTTAATTGCTGATGCCGGATGACGAGGTGATAGCACCGTCATCCGGCACAAATTCAGTACATCAATTTGATATGTTGCGCTTTGGCATACTCGACAAACGCATCATCCGGGCGGTTATCGCTAATGATGGTATCAAAGCGTTTTAATTCGCCCATCCTCGCGGGACGCACCTTCCCGAACTTGCTGTGATCAACCACCAGAACATGATACTGCGCCATCGACATCGCCCAGTGTTTAACCGGCAATTCCTCAAGGTTAAAACAGGTTGCGCCTTTATCGATATGCACGCCGGCTGCAGAATAAAAAGCGATATCCGGGCAGACGTTATTCAAGGTTTCCTGAAAATCGAGTGGCTTGAAAATAGCATTACTGGCGTGGAATTCGCCGCCACATAAAATGACGCGGCACTGTGGTTTCTCCTGCAACACCAGAAACGTATTCAGTGAATAGCATATTGCGGTGAACGGTAGTTCATTATCGATCGCTTCAATGATCCACGGCGTTGTTGTTCCGCAGTCGAAGAAAACGGTCTGATGCGCCTGGACAAGGCTGGCTGCCTGCTGCGCTGCCCGGCGTTTTTCATCAACCAGGCGGGATTTTTGATCGCTGATTAAATAGTGGCTGGCACTACGGGGTTCCAGAACAATATAGCCCCCAAGCAGTACGACCGGGGCGGTGTTATTATTCAGATCGCGACGAATGGTCATTTCTGATACACCCAGCAGTGTCGCGGCTTCTTTAAGGTGTAATTTATCGCTGCGTTTTAGCGCCTGCAGTAATTGACCAATACGCTCGTCGCGTCGAGTTTCCATAGATCCCCTGGAGAGTAGAATACGTGCTCAGTTTCGCGCTTAATACTACTCTCTTTACCGTGGGTTAGTCACGTACCCAGCCTTTACGAATAGGCAGGGCGAAGCAGGTGCGATAGCAGGTTTGCAAACCGTGGTACAGGGTTTTGCCGAATCGTTGCCAGATCATCTGGGCGCTCAGGCAACCGATCAGACCGGCCAGTAACCCCCCCAGCATATCCAGCGGCCAGTGTACGCCGAGGTAAACACGCGACCAGGCAATCGCCACGGCGACGACCATCAACAGTGATCCGGACCACAGGCGGTGCCAGAACAGGAAGGCCAACGCGAAGGTAAAGATAACCGTACCGTGGTCGCTCGGGAAAGAGTCATCTGCAGCATGGTGCAGGAAGTTGTAGCCGATATGATTGACGAATGGCCGGTCGTGAGGAAATAAATGCCCCATGAGCCATGAAATGGTCAAACTGACTGCCAGCGCAATCGCCATTTTTATGACCAACTGGCGCTGGATGGTCACGCGGTTTTGCGGTCCCCAAAGCCAGAGAATGATCGCCAGTAGCGGTACGATGCTAATCAGATCTTTGGCAATAAAAATGGCGAGCGAGATCGTCCATTGCGCAGAGTCCGGCGTGGCGTTGATCAGGTAAAAAAGCGAGTTGTTCAGATTTTCCAGCATAACATCCAGACTCAATGTAATCGTTAAAAAGGCCCCTATTGGGGGATCATAAAATTGCTTTCAGGCGATAAAAAGCGGTCTTGTCCTATTTGTCTGTTAAATGACTCTTTTTAAGACAATTAATGAGGCTTATTGAGCATGATAGCGGCCTCAACTTAAATTAACCTTAAAACAAAAAGCTATCGTGCAATTGAGTGTAAAAATGTGCGCATTTTGCTTTCAAATCACATAATTCACTATCACCAGTACGGCGCATTTATTACACTTTGCGCGTTTTTTCATTTGTTAAGAGATTGCATGCAGAACCGTTTATCTTCAGGCGCCCGCTTGGGGCGTCAGGCATTACTTTTCCCTCTCTGTCTGGTGCTTTACGAATTCTCTACATATATCGGTAACGATATGATCCAACCCGGAATGTTGGCGGTGGTGGAGCAATATCAGGCCGGTTTAGATTGGGTTCCAACGTCCATGACCGCTTATCTGGCAGGCGGCATGTTTTTACAGTGGTTGTTAGGGCCGCTGTCGGATCGTGTTGGTCGTCGTCCGGTGATGTTAACCGGGGTGGTTTGGTTCATTGTGACCTGCCTCGCAACGCTGTTTGCACAAAATATTGAGCAATTTACTTTCCTGCGTTTTTTACAGGGAATTAGCCTGTGCTTTATTGGCGCGGTAGGTTACGCCGCCATTCAGGAGTCCTTTGAAGAAGCGGTGTGCATTAAAATCACTGCGCTAATGGCGAACGTAGCATTGATTGCACCGCTTTTGGGGCCGTTGGTTGGAGCCGCCTGGGTACATGTCCTTCCGTGGGAAGGCATGTTTGTCCTGTTTGCCGCACTGGCTGCAATCGCCTTTTTTGGCCTGCAGCGCGCGATGCCGGAAACGGCTACCCGTCTGGGCGAGAAGCTTTCCATCAAAGAGTTGGGCAAAGATTATAAGCTGGTGCTAAAGAATGTGCGTTTTGTCGCAGGCGCACTGGCATTGGGCTTTGTCAGTCTGCCATTGCTGGCGTGGATTGCGCAGTCCCCGATCATTATTATCAGTGGCGAACATCTCAGCAGCTACGAATATGGCCTGCTTCAGGTACCGATTTTTGGCGCACTGATTGCGGGTAACCTGGTGCTGGCGCGTCTGACATCACGCCGCACGGTGCGCTCGCTGATTATCATGGGAGGCTGGCCAATCTCCGTGGGATTGATCATTGCCGCCGCGGCCACGGTTGTTTCTTCTCATGCGTATCTGTGGATGACGGCAGGTTTAAGTCTTTATGCGTTTGGCATTGGCGTGGCGAATGCCGGGTTGGTGCGCCTGACGCTGTTTGCCAGTGAAATGAGCAAAGGGACCGTTTCAGCAGCAATGGGTATGCTGCAAATGCTGATCTTTACCGTCGGTATTGAGCTGAGCAAACATGCTTATCTGCTGGGTGGAAACGGCTTGTTCAGTCTGTTTAATCTGGCGAGCGGTGTGCTGTGGTTGATTCTGATGGTTATCTTCCTGAAAGATAAACGGGTAGGGAATTCCCGGGAAGGTTAAAGCCCGGTTTCCGGGCTTTGCAATCATTAGTGATGGTCGTCAATCTGATGCTCAATGACCATCCCTTCACCTACGCTGGCAACATGACGCGCATATGGATGTGCGCGGTAAACAGGGGCTGGAGTGGCTGCCGGAGCAACATAAACCGTTTGCGGGGCAGTAGTGACACTGACCGCCTGCGGAACGTTGACGGAAGAAGGAACGACCACCACTTTGTACCCGCTTGGCACATCAACAGTAACATTCTGCGCAAATGCTGTTCCTGCAAATCCCAGCAACACTGTTGCCATCAGTACACTTTTCTTCATAATTCGCTCGCCTGAAATATTCACTGGAGTTAATAATCCAGCGGGTTAATTTGAGGCGGATTATGAATAGATCATGCCATCATTTTGTTGCCGTCTGTGCTGATGCGTTAACGAGTAAAGGGCGCTTCATTTTTTAGTACACGATCTATGACATTCAGCACGCCTTCTTCGTTATTCGAACCCGCACGATATTTTGCTGCCTGAACAACAGGTTCGTGAGCGTTGGCCATTGCGAAGCTAAATCCGGCCTGGCGTAGCATCTCAATATCATTTCCACCATCACCAAATACCACGACCTCATCGTCGCTGATATTCCAGCGTTGTTGCAGCAGACGTAAACCGTTGGCTTTATGAACGCCCGGAATAATTAAATCGATACTGCCGTAACCGGTATGCACCGGTACCATAATGTCGCCAATCGCCTCATGAAGATCTGCCTGCACCTGGGGAATGCGATCGTCAGAGATATTCAGCCCAAACTTGAAGAATACATCGTTGATGTTGTCGAAGTTATCGACAAATTCAAGACGGTGATAATACATGGCAGAGATGGATTTATGCTCATCGCTGTACTGTTTCAGAGTGTAGGCGCTGTTTTTACCGCAGGCGATAATCTCGATGTCTGCGCGGGTTAGCAGATGCTCCACGATGGTCTGGAAATCGTCTTTAGCCAGTTCACCGTTAAAAATATCTTCCCCTTCGCTGACCACCCAGCCCCCGTTTTCTGCCACAAATGAGATTTCATTGGCCAGTTCGGGGAAAAAAGAGATCAGCTGGTAATACTGATTGCCGCTGGCGACCACAAAGCGGATCTCCTGCGCTTTCATTTGACGGTACTGCGCCATAAACCGCTCGCGGTTATAGGTCTTTTGGTCACTTAAAAACGTGCCATCCATGTCTACTGCAATTAACTTGATACCCATTAGCCGTTCTCCATCACAGTTGTATTTTTGACATCCGGTTTAGCCACAGCCTTCGCAACGATGGCCGCGACAAGCACCAGCGCCAGCACAACCAGCATGGCGCTGCGCAGGCCATAGTGTTCACCCAAATAACCCAGCAGCGGCGGGCCGACCAGGAATGCCAGATAGCCAGTAGTCGCAACAACGCTCACGCGGGTTGGCGCATCAGGGCCGGTATCGCTGGCGGCCGAAATGGTCAGCGGGAAGCCGAGAGAAGCCCCTAGTCCCCAAAGGATCACCGAGACGCCTGCCACCCATGAGCTGTCGACAAAAATGATCAGGCTGATACCGAGCGCGCCCATCAGTGCACTGGCGCGTACTACTGCCACACGGCTGTAGCGGTCGATGAACCAGCCACCGGTGAAGCGCCCGACGGTCATACCGAGCGTAAAGCCGGCATAAATCAGCGATCCGGATGTCGGGCTAAATCCATGCCCATCAACCATCAGTAAGGGAAGCCAGTCGTTGGCGGAACCTTCGGCAAACGCCATCGCCAGCACCACGACGCCAATCAGCAGCAATTGAATATCGCGATAGAATGGCAACCCTTTTTCAACGGCGTGCGAACCGTCAGTCGCATTCTTACCTGTGCCGTCGGGGATAGCCTTAATAGCGATAAAAATAGGGGTAATAGCCACCATCGCCGCCAGCAGAATATGTGCTGTCGCGGGGACGTTGACGGCGGTAAGTACCATGCCTACACCTGCGCCAGCCAGCGTTCCCAGGCTGTAAAAACCATGCATCATCGGCAGCACAGTTTTGTTCATTTCACGCTCAACCGCTGCGCCTTCGACGTTGATTGCAACTTCAGCCGCGCCAAAACTGGCGCCAAACACGCCCAGACCAAACGCAAACAGCCAGGCGGAATGCAACCATAATGCGAGGCTGAGAATTGTCATGCCCAGAACCGCGCATGACATGGTGGTGCGGATGACGTTTCGTGTGCCAAATCGTTTCACCAGCCAGGCCGAACAAAGAATGCCGCTCATCGAGCCAATTGAGAGTCCAAACAACACCGCACCCATTTCGGCGGTGGAAATAGAGAGGATATCTCGGATGGCAGGGGTACGCGTCGCCCAGGAAGCCATTAACAAACCTGGTAAAAAGAAGAACGTGAAAAGCGCCCACATACGGCGTCTTAAGGCTTTGCGTGATGAGATGCCAGTCATGAATTCGAGCCAAAGAAAAGAGGGAAGAAGACAACATTAGCAAGGTTGTGTACATTTGTACACAAATGCAAAAAGAGGTAATGCAGTGCGACGCGCGAACGACCCACAACGACGGGATAAAATAGTCCAGGCCACGCTGGATGCGGTTATAATCCATGGTATTCATGGGGTTACACACAGGAAAATCGCCATGATTGCCGAGGTACCGCTGGGCTCAATGACCTATTACTTTTCGGGAATAGATGAGCTTTTAATGGAGGCATTCGCGCGTTTTACTGACACCATGTCTGTGCAATATCAGGCATTTTTTGCCGGTGTTGAAAATGCGTCACAGGCCTGCCATGCCATTACCGATATGATCTATAGCTCCCAGGTCACGACGCCTGGCAATATGGAACTCATGTACCAATTGTATGCGTTTGCCAGTCGTAAACCGGCGTTAAAGACGGTTATGCAAAACTGGATGTTACGCAGTCAGCAGACGCTGGAACAGTGGTTCGAGCCGGTAACTGCACGCGCGCTGGATGCGTTTCTTGAAGGCATGACGCTGCATTTTGTCACGGACAAAAAACCGCTATCGCGAGCAGATATTCTGACGATGGTGGAACGCATTGCTGGCGTGCCGCCGAAGTAAAATCATTAAAATGGCTTGTCGAGGCGGGAAATCGCCTGACGTAAAAAGTCGATGACTTTCATCGCCTCTGCTGTCAGCGGTTGAGCCGCTGTTTTTACCGTCCCGACGTCCATCCAGGTAATAAAATCATCAATTGTTCTGTGCATGACGCGCAGGCCATCCAGTGACCACGGGCGATAAACCAGATCAGATAAAATGGTTATTCCTCTGCCTTTAGCGACCAGGCTTCTTATTGCCTCAAAAGAGTTGCTGCGAAAACAGATATTGGGCGTATAGCCGCGCTGCTGCCAGTAATCGATGATCACGTCAGGGTATTTATCGGTTTCCAGCAGTAAAAACGGCTGCTTTACGACATCAGTAAGGTGGATCGAGGGCTGGCTCTGGAGCGGATGTCCAACAGACGTCCACAGGCGGCGTTGTGAACGAATGAACGTTTCGATTTCCAGATCGGTGTCGTGGCTGATATTTGAGGTCAGGAGCAGGCAAAAATCGACTTTCTGGGCCCGTAGCGCCTGTACCAGTTCTGGTGCTGTGGCCTCATGAAATACGATCTCCAGCAGTGGGAAACGTCGTTCAATATCGTTGAGTATATCCGGGATAAGATAGGCAGAGAGCGTTTCGGCAATGCCTATACGCACTGTACCGGTGAGAATTTCGCTTCGGTCATGCAAAGCGTCAACGGCAGAGCGGCTGCTGTTGATGATGTTGCAGGCATGTGCCAGAAAGCGCTCGCCCTCGGCGGTGAGCTTCACGCCTTTGGGGTAACGTACAAATAGCTGCACATCTAATGCTTCTTCCAGATTCCGCATGGCAATGGTCATTGATGACTGAGAAATATGGCAGCGCACAGCAGCTTTGGAAATTTGTAATGTTTCTGCAAGTGCGATGTAAAACTCAAGTTGCCTTAGCGTGAATTTCATAGTTTTAATCTATGCACATGGATGAAAACGTTATATTAGCATTCATTCTGACACCGCCGTAGCCTTGTGGTCATACCGTACACCTGACAATAAGGCACAAATATGCCCTATCTTTTACTCAGTCTGGCTGCCTGTTTTTGGGGTGGGAACTATGTGGTCGGCCATATATTGGTTGCCGATGTTAATCCCATCGTTTTATCTGCAGCACGCTGGATATTTACCGCATTGCTATTGATGGCGCTTTATTTCCGACAGATCGCTGTGCAGTGGCCCGCGATGAGAAAATCCTTTGGTACTATCGTGTTCCTCGCGTTATGTGGTCAGGTTCTTTTCCCCTTAACGTTGTATATCGGTCTGCAATATACAACGTCGCTCAATGCGGCGATTTATATGTCCACCACACCGGCTCTCGTCCTGTTAATCAATAAGTTCTTTTTTAGAGAGCGGATCTTTGCGCGTAATATTGCCGGCGTGATCCTCAGTACCGTTGGCGTTATCTGGTTGATATCGCAGGGGGATGTGATGCATGCGCGGGTGTTTGAACACCTGAACCAGGGCGATTTCTGGACGATGGGGTCAGCGCTGAGCTGGGCTGTCTATTGCGCTTTTTTACGCATTAAACCGGTTGAGGTAAAGGGAAACGCCTTTGTCGCCGTGAGCGCCCTGCTAGGCGCGATGGTGCTTATTCCAGTATTGGCTCTGGAGTTGATACACAATGGTATGCCGGGCTGGAATAGCTATGCAAATACAGGCGTTATTACTGGGCTGGCATATCTTGTTATCTTTCCTTCCTGGCTGTCATATCTGTTATGGAACAAAGGGATTAGCACCATTGGTGCAACGCGCGGAGAGATCTATTCACACTTGATTCCACTGAGTGGCGGATTATTTAGCGTGATGTTTTTGCACGTCACTCTGCATTCATACCATCTGGTCAGCGCGTTGGTTATTACGTGCGGTATAGCATTGTGTTCCCGCCCGAGCGCAAAAAAAGGCTCGCAGCAGCGCACTGCGTGAAAGAGCGGTAAATTAGCTTACGGTTGCGCCCCCGGTAATATTTACCACCGTAGCGGTCATTGCTCCGGCATGGTCTGAAGCAAGAAAGGCTGTAACCTCAGCGATTTGTGCAAGCGTAGGCAGGCGTCCGATCATGGTGCTTTGTGCTGCACCGCCTAACCATTGTTCGACGGTTAAACCCATTGATTGCGCTTTAGCGGTGAAAATCTCCCCGGTATAGGAACCGGCCGCTACCGCGTCCACAATCGCATGCGAGCGCACGCCGACGACGCGAATGTTTATCGGTCCCAGTTCGCTGGCGAGTGCTTTAATAAAAGCCTCTGTTCCCGCACAGCCGACAATATGGCCGAGATGCCCAGGCATCGCCATCGGGGCCGCGGGCGCGACAACGGTGAGAATGACGCCCGCTCGATTGCCGCCCATGTGCGGCGTTACGGCTTTTGCGATATTGAACTGCGCCGAAAGGAAAGGGGTGATACCGCTCATAAACTCAGAGAGGGATAATGCGTCGATGCGCTTGCCTTGTTCATGCATAAAGCCGGTCGCGTTAACCACCACATCAATTCCACCGATTTGCTGTACCAGGCGGGTAACTTGTGTTGAGGTGTCGTGCTCGTCGAGCACATCGGTGATAAACGTATCGACAGTAGCCCCCGCCATTCGCAGGCGACTGGCCGCCAAATCAAGCTTTTCCTGACTGCGCGCGCCCAGGTACACATGGGCACCTTCGCGTGCCATGGCCTGCGCAACCGCACTACCAATAGCCCCGCTGCCGCCGAAGATCACTGCGACTTTGTCAGTAAGTAACATTGCTAACCCCTATTATGGAAACAGCACAGTTTAAAAGTATGTGCCATAACCGGCATGCTGCAAATTAGAGGGGGAATGGGTGATAAAAAGGTGACGAGAGGTAAATTTCAGGCAACAAAAAACCCATTTATGTAAACGGGTTAGTAAAAACAACGGCTTGTAAGATAATCAATTAGTTAGTTTGGTGGTGAGAGGTGGCGACTACGGGACATTGCCAATCGCTGCCGCCACTAAAGTTTAACTAACAAATGTCATAAGAGTGCGCGTATTAAAATACCACAACACCTTTGACGGGAGCGCCTGCACCACGGATTTCGCCGCTTCCATAAGAGACGACTTTCCCGTTTTCAAAGGTAACGTAGTAATCACCCTTATCCCATCCCCAACCAGATGTTAACCGGTTGCTGTACTGGATTTGTTCGCTGTTACCTTTAACTGCATCACCATCAGGGGTTCCAAGCAAATCAATTACTTGTTGTTTTGTCATGCCAACCTGAACATTGTGAATTTTTTCACCAGTAGTACAGCTTGCTAAAACTGCTACGGTAAAGCCGATCATCATTAATTTTTTGAAGTTCATTTTCAGTCTCTATGGATTGTGAGCAGTAATTATTTACCAACCAAAATTATGTGATATTGATCACGCACTAGATGATTCAATTATTCCCTGGCTCATTTTTGATTGTCTGCACAAGAGGAACCCTCTGGCTCTTTGCTGATCAAAATGCTGCGGTTCTTTTTGCCCTTAGTTCTGACACCTGTAAGGTGTGTTTCGGTGGTTCAGGTAATCCAGGTTGTCATTTTCACGTATTAATGGCATTCCATTTGTATGCAGAATCACGTCGTTAAAAGATCCCATACCGGCGTAAAGTCCCTTCAGGGAGTGCTATCGCCACACATGAAGTAAGCGATTGATTGGAAGGGGTATGAATTTCAGGCAACAAAAAACCCATTTATGTAAATGGGTTAATTAAAACAAAGAGTTGCATAATAATTAATAAGTTAGTTTAGTGGTGAGAAGTGACGACTACGGGGCATTGCCAACTGCTGCCGCCACTTTGTCGCCACTTGGCATTTGTTACTTAGCCATTGCTTTAAGTGAAGTTTATAATGCGCTTCCCACTACAAGGCTACTGGAATGTGCCATGAAACTCTTTTTTGCCTCCATACTGATGTTGTTTTCCCCTCGTAAGGGATTTGAATGGTTCGTCAGAAAATTCTTCCCAAATGAGTTCCTTGACCCAAACTTCAACGAATCATCTTGTCACTTAAGGAGAAAACTGCGTTCTGCTGCCACGTATAATTTCTTCTTTTTCTCAGTTGCAATGGTTGTCATTTGGTACTTTTGGCGGTTTGAATTTTCATGGGTCAATGCTTTTAAAGCAGTTTCCTCATACATTGCACTGACAGTCACTGTAGGGCGGGGCGGATGGAGCCTCCAAACATGGGATGGTAATACTCTCTCAGAGAGAATTGATCAAAGAATTTACAAGATGGCTCAATACACCAATGTGGTGATTTTACTGGTGACGATTTACTATCCCAATAAATAACTATGTTGCCATTGTAGCTAAGGGATTAAAGCGCAGAGCCGTTTCAAGGTGGTCAGGAGCTAGGTGAGCATAGCGCATGGTCATTTTTATGTCGTGATGGCCCAGGATTTTCTGGAGTGCAAGAATGTTTCCACCTGACATCATAAAGTGAGCAGCGAACGTGTGACGCAGGACGTGGGTAAGCTGCCCGCGCGGCAGCACGATAGAGGTCTTATCCATCACAGATAAAAACTGGAAATAGCAGTCGGTAAAGAACTTAAAGCCGTCCAGGGCAATGATTTCTTCATACAGCTCTTTGCTAATCGGAATGCTGCGGTTCTTTTTGCCTTTTGTCCTGACAAACGTGATCCGGTATTTCGTGACCTGAGAACGGGTCAGGTTCACAGCTTCGCGCCAACGTGCTCCGGTGCTCAAGCAGATTTTGACGACAAGAGCGAGCAGGGGGCTTTGGCGTTGACAGTCAAACAGAAGCTCTGTGATTTGTTCATGTGTCAGCCAGGCCATTTCTTTTTCGGCAATGGTGAATTTACGCATGTTCTCCAGTGGGTTTGGTGCTGTCCATTCACCGAGTCGGGCCAGCTCGCTAAAAACGCCGCTAAGGTAGCTTTGTTCGAGATTGATAGTTACCGGGCTGGCGCCTTTCTTCCACTTCTCGCTAAAGTAGATTTCACCCGTCAGGCGTTTGTCTCGGTAATGAGCGAATAATTTCGAGTTGAGATCAGTAGCGAGAGGGTTTCCGAGTGCATCGACCATCAGGACCAACTTGTCGTAAACATGCTCGCCAGCTGTCAGGGATTTGCCGTGCAGTTTGAACCAGAGTTCAACGACATCTTTCAGAGTTCGGCGATCTACCGATTCACCCAGCCAGGGCTTAGCTTCAGTTTCCTCCATTATGTGCCGTTCAAATGCTAACGCTTCACCTTTGGTGGCGAATTGCTTACGCACACGCCGTCCGCTGCGCCCGGCGGGGTAGCATTCGCAAATCCATTTTCCTGTGGTGAGTTTTCGTACTGCCATAAAAAAGCCCTCATGTCTGAGGGCTAAATTTAACTGTATATTTGAACAGTGGTCAATGTATGTTTACCGCGATTAATACATTGCTACGCGACTACTAACTCCTCGCTTTCTTTTACGGCCTTATTGCGTTCATTCTCAATGGCTAAAGATTCTCTGTACTCTTTTGCTTCTGCAAACATCGTCCAATGCGCATCGATACTCATTTCTTTAATCGTTGATTTGATGTCTTTTATACCAACATTGAAGAACTCTTTGCGTGAGTTAACTTTGTTCACTTGCTTATCGTTAAACACTTTGTGGAGATGATTTTCGAGAGAGGGGGCATCATCACTGTAGATCATTGCATGTACATCGAATGAGAAAGGTACGCTTGCATCACCCAGCTCACGAACGCGGTCAAGCGGTTCGAGTCTTCGCGTCATCCCAATCTTATATACGTTTTCTCCAAAGGAGCCGATGTTACTAATCACATATACGTGGCCAGAGCGTGTTTGCTGTGCCATTGAGATGGCTCTTTGGTTTTTGGCTTCTGCTTCTTCGTATTTAATTTGTAGCTCAGCCAGTTTCTGTTCGAGGGCTATACGTTGTTCTTCACCTGCGAGCATCAGTTCTTTCGTTGCTTTATCAATGGCCTGCTGAATGGCTTTCTCTTCTTTCTCAGCTTCTTTTATCGCTTTTTCGTACTCGCGCCGCGCTTTTTCTTCTTCACGTAACTGCTCTTTAATTCGTCTTTGTTCTTCTTTTTCTTCGAGCATAATTTCATTTACAGCTACCCCCCATTTAAGCTCGTTAAGTCGAGCCTGTAAGTAGATGTCGGTGATCTTAGCGGATCTAAAGGCTGAACCGTTAAAATTCACAAGCTCAAATGCATCTTTTATTTCTTGGGATAGTTTGCCGTAATTGTTATGTTTAATTTTCGAAAGGGTGCTATCAACTTTCCCATTGAAAGCATCTAGTACAAATTTGATTGCGGTGTTTCGTCTGTTAGGTTCGACATAATCACAGCTTGCCGCTTTGCTTGTTTTGATAAGAGACTTAGTTAGCTCCCTTGCTTTTTGCAGCTCTTTCCCTGCGTCCGCAAATTCATAATTCTCTGCCAGTTCGTCCAAAACGCTGCGGTTTGGAACTATCCATTCATCACCGTACCCTTCAATTTTATTTTTCATTGACTTGGCTACAGCTTGGTAGGTCTCTGCGAACTCTTTAGCTTCATATGCGGACCCAGCAATTTCTTTTGCACGTATCTCTGCATTTGCGATTATTTTCATCGCATTATCATTTGCATTGGAGATCAGTTCATCCGCTTTACTATTCGCGTTATCGAGGCGTTCTTTGGCTTTCAGGCGGGCATCACGAGCATCTTGGGTGATAGCGACAGCTTCACTATTGGCGTTGCTTAGTATTAATTCAGCCTGGTGGTGTGCTTCGTTCACTGCTCTTGCAGCCTTTTTTTGAGCTTCTTCTATCTTTTCTTTGGCTATAGCATCTGCGGTTTTTATCTTCTTCTCAGCATCTAGGGTTGCATTATGCAATTCTTGATATTGCCATAAGGGGGCAGCTTTTCCTTCAAGTTCTGCGTGTTCACGTATTACCTGAGCTAATTTTTCCTGTGTTTCATCTAATTCACCTCCAAGAGTTTTATTACTGGAGGCTAAAACATCCATTTCCTCTCTATGTTTTTTACTTTTTTTGAAAAGTACGATGGATAAAATAGGAGAAAACAATGCTAATAAGAGTACTACTATAATAAATAAATCCATTTCAAAATCCTTTTACCATATCAATTTGAAACAGTTGTGCTTCTTACATATGCGATTACTTCTATATCTGAAAAAGCACATTCAAAACTATTATCTGCAGTAGAAATTTTAATCATACCCTTGGGTAACCGAGTGATGAGTCTAATGGAATAAGTTCCATCAATGTTGATCAACCAGTGCCCATCCAGCACTTCTGCAAACGTTTGTTCACAGATGTATGTAGTAGATCCTTCGAGAACAACAATTGGAGCAGAAAGATTTGCGGGAAGAAATGATACGTCAAAAACATACGAGCCATCTTCAACCATTTTTCCCGCGGTCAGGCGAAACTTCACGAGTTCCTCGGTGGTTGCTGTTTGAGAACTTAACTTGAGACCTTGTCCGGTGGTTAACCAATTGAGCGAGATACCTGTTTCCAAGGCGCATTGAATTATCCAATCTGCGGGGAAGGTATCTCGCATGTATCTGTTAGCCAATGTACTTTTTGACACTTCTAAGTGGTCAGCAAGGGCTTGCCGAGTTGTAAACCCATATGCCTCGACCAACCGCTCAATCGCAGCTTTACCACCCTGATTGGGATTTATTTTGATCTCATTTGGGTACTTTGATGTTGACATATCTCTTATGCGATCCTAGTATCAGTTTTGTTCCCATTTGGGGACTTGTCACGGTTACTACCGGCTCACCACAAGCCAATAGGAGATGTTGCCCCATGACCCCTAACATTTCAATCACTCTGAACACACCGCACGTCACAATCGAGCGATACAGCGAGCTGACAGGGCTGCCTGTAGACACCATTAACGACATGCTTGCTGATGGTCGTCTGCCTCGCCACCGTCTGCGAAAGGATAAGAAACGCGAGAAGGTGATGATAAACATCGTCGCGCTGACTGTTGATGCACTTTCAGATTGCAATATCGCTATTAGTTAGTTCCATTTTGAGATACATCGGAGTCTCTTGCTATGTTTGACTATCGAGTTTCCAAACACCCGCATTTCGATGAAGCCTGCCGTGCTTTCGCCTTGCGTCATAACATGGCGAAGCTGGCAGAACGTGCAGGTATGAATGTCCAGATTCTCCGCAACAAGCTAAACCCGGAACAACCACACCAGCTGACTGCACCGGACATATGGTTGCTGACCGATCTCACGGAAGATCCAACTTTGGTTGACGGATTTCTGGCACAGATTCATTGCCTATCTTGTGTACCTCTGAATGAGGTAGCCAGCGAGAAAATGCCTCACTACGTACTGAACGCTACGGCGGAGATTGGGCGTGTAGCTGCAGGCGCAGTATCCGGTGATGTGAAAACCAGTGCAGGCCGCCGCGATGTGATCAATAGCATCAACTCTGTTACGCGCCTTATGGCACTCACTGCAGTTTCATTGCATGCACGTTTGCAGGCGAATCCGGCGATGGCAATCGCGGTAGATACCGTGACGGGCCTAGGCGCTTCGTTCGGTCTGATCTGAGGTGGCTATGCTGACAAAAGAACCATCTTTTGCATCACTGCTCGTTAAGCAAAGTCCTGCAATGCACTGCGGTCATGGCTGGATTATGGGGAAGGATGGCAAGCGCTGGCATCCATGCCGCTCTCAGGATGCGCTGCTGGACGAACTGTCTACTAAAAAGCAGGGGAAACCATGGCTATTGAAGGCGATGCTGCGACTGTTCCGCTAAGCGCTGGCCTCCGCCTTAATGGGTTAAACCACATCGCGGAATTAAGGGCAAAAGTGTTTGGCTTAAATATTGATTCAGAACTGGAGCGCTTTATTAGCGATATGCGGGACCAGCGGGATATTAACCATGAGCAGAATAAACGCGCACTAGCCGCAATATTCTTTATGGCAAAGATTCCGGCGGAACGTCATAGCGTCAATGTTAGTGAACTGACGACTGACGAAAAGCGGGAGCTGATTAAAGCAATGAACCATTTCCGTACAGTGGTGAGTTTATTTCCAAATCGGCTAGCCATGCCGAATTAACCCACAACCGAAATTAAAGGCGTAAACCCGCCGGGCTTCTTATTGCCCAAATTCAGGAGAAACAACAATGCGAAATATTGAAACCCGTATTACCAAAACAGGACCAGATGATGCTGGCCTTAACCAGATGCTGACTGATGCACGCATGGAAGAACGCCGGGCACGTGCTGCGGCAATGGCTGCCCGTCTTGATAGCCTGGCCTGCCATATCACGTCACGCCAGCTTAACCACATTGAAGCGGCGGAGCTGCTGCGTATTGCGGCTGAAAACATTCAGAACGAAGCTCAGGAGATCCACTGATGGCAGATTCAATGGACCTTGTACAGCAGCGCGTTGAAGAAGAACGTCAGCGCCACATCCACACCGCCCGCAACAGAACGCCGGGCGTTTCCCGTGTGCTCTGCATTGATTGTGATGCACCGATCCCGCCAGCACGCCGTCGCGCCATTCCGGGCGTGCAGTGCTGTGTCACTTGTCAGGAAATCGCAGAGCTGAAAGGTAAACACTATAACGGAGGTGCAGTATGACTATGCGCATCCATCAGATAAAAATTGCACCTAAGTATTTTAATGCCGTAGTCGCTGGCAGCAAAAAGGCAGAGCTTCGCAAAGATGATCGCGGCTACAAAGTAGGTGATGTCCTTTCTCTCTGCGAATGGAAACACGGTTCATATACTGGTCGGGAATGGGCCGCTGTTATTACCCACACTTTGCCGATTAATGAAGTTGTGGCAGTGGAAGGGCAATGGGTAATTCTTTCTATTCGCTCATTAACGCCGCTTGAGGCTCTCTCCTATGTCATTTCAGGGGGAGCTATATGACCACTATCCTGAAATGGGCGGGAAATAAAACCGCTATCATGCCGGAATTGATTAAGCACCTTCCTGCTGGCCCGCGGCTGGTTGAACCTTTCGCGGGTTCCTGTGCTGTGATGATGGCGACAGACTATCCTCATTATCTTGTCGCGGATATTAATCCTGATTTGATTAATCTTTATCTGATGATTCAGAAAGACCATGAGGCTGTCATTCAGATAGCGAAGGAGTTATTTAAAGATTTTAATTCGGATGTTCAGTATTACCGTGTTCGCCAGCATTTCAATTACTCTATTATTAATGAAGTAGAAAAAGCAGCATATTTTCTATATTTAAATCGCCATGGCTATCGTGGCCTTTGCCGCTATAACCAGAAGGGTGAATATAATAATCCATACGGACATTATAAAAAGCCGTACTTCCCTGAAATTGAAATACGCGCATTTGCAGAAAAAGCAAAACGCGCAGCGTTTATCTGCGCCAGCTATGACGAGACACTGGCACTGCTGCAAACGGGTGATGTTGTCTATTGCGATCCACCATATGACGGCACGTTTAACGGATATCACACAGCTGGTTTTACAGAGGATGATCAGTACCATCTGGCGTCTATTCTTGAACGCCGGTCATCAGAAGGTCATCCGGTTATCGTGTCCAACAGCGATACGTCTCTGACCCGTTCGCTTTATCGTGATTTTACTCGCCATCGTATCACCGCTAAGCGCAGCATGGGCGTGGCTGCCGGTGATAGTAAAACTGCAGTAGAAATCATCGCCACAAAATCAGCATGCTGGTTTGGTGTTGATTTGGCGTCTGGTCCTGATATCTCGGTGGAAACTGAGGTGCGGGCGTGGCAGTGAGTAAATTCACATTACATCATGCACAAACCACCGGCGGCTCGAATGAGGCCGCCGTGGCCTTTCCATGGAATACCCCAAAAAAAGCGGTTAATCCGTATCTGGACCCGGCGGACGTTGCGCCGGAGTCTGCGCTTTCAAACCTCATCACTCTGTATGCTGCGGATAACGAGCAGGAGCATCTGCGCCGTGAGGCGCTGAGTGATGAGGTTTGGGAACGCTATTTCTTTAATGAATCCCGCGATCCTGTCCAGCGTGAAATGGAGCAGGATCGGCTGATTAGCCATGCCAAAATGGCCCGCGAACAGCAGCGCGTTAATCCCGATTTGGTGATTATTGCCGATGTTAGCGCCATGCCTGCCCATATCAGCAAGCCTTTGCTGGAGCGGATTAAATACTTCCATAGCCTGGGCAGGGCTAAAGCTTATTCCCGCTATCTGCGCGAAACAATCAGGCCTTGTCTGGAGCGGCTGGAGCGCGTGCGTGACAGCCAGGTGTCTGCGTCTTTCCGGTTCATGGCGAGCCAGGACGGGCTGGAGGGGCTGCTTGTACTGCCTGAAATGAATCAGGAGCAGGTCAAGCGCCTTTCCACGCTGGTTGCGGCACATATGAGCATGTGTCTTGATGCGGCCTGCGGTGATCTGTTTGTCAGTGACGATGTTAAACCAGAAGAAATCCGCCAGGCATGGGAAAGGGTTGCTGCAGAAGCCATGCGCCTTGAGGTCATCCCGCCTGCCTTTGAGCAGTTGCGCCGCAAAAAGCGCCGCCGCAAGCCGGTGCCTTATGAACTGATCCCACCGTCGCTGGCGCGCATGCTGTGCGCGGACTGGTGGTATCGCAAATTGTGGCAGATGCGCTGCGAGTGGCGAGAGGAGCAGCTGCGCGCCGTCTGCCTGGTCAACAAGAAAGCGTCCCCGTATGTCAGCTATGAAGCCGTGATCCACAAACGCGAGCAGCGCCGCAAATCGCTGGAGTTCTTCCGCTCGCATGAACTGGTCAACGAAGACGGTGACACGCTGGATATGGAAGATGTGGTGAACGCCAGCAACAGCAACCCGGCGCACCGCCGTAATGAAATGATGGCCTGTGTTAAAGGGCTGGAGCTGATCGCGGAAATGCGCGGAGACTGCGCCGTGTTCTATACCATCACCTGCCCGTCACGCTTCCACGCAACCCTCAACAACGGCAGACCTAATCCGAAATGGACCAGCGCCACGGTCCGGCAGAGCAGTGACTACCTGGTTGATACGTTCGCCGCTTTCCGCAAGGCCATGCACAAAGCTGGGCTGCGCTGGTACGGCGTCCGCGTTGCAGAGCCGCACCATGACGGCACTGTGCACTGGCATCTTCTGTGCTTTATGCGCACAACAGACCGTCGTTCCATCACCGCGCTGCTGCGTAAGTTTGCCATCCGTGAAGACCGCGAGGAGCTGGGCACCAATACCGGACCGCGCTTCAAGTCCGAGCTAATCAACCCGCGTAAGGGCACACCGACAAGCTACATCGCCAAATACATCAGCAAGAACATCGACGGGCGCGGGCTGGCTAAAGAAATCAGCAAAGAAACCGGCAGATCACTGCGTGACAGCGCCGAGCATGTCAGCGCCTGGGCGTCACTGCACCGTGTCCAGCAATTTCGTTTCTTTGGTATTCCGGGTCGTCAGGCATACCGCGAGCTGCGTTTGCTGGCTGGTCAGGCGGCGAGAGTGCTGGGTGAACGCAAAGCGGGTGCGCCGGTACTGGATAATCCGCGTCTGGATGCGGTACTGGCAGCTGCAGATGCGGGTTGCTTTGCCACCTACATCATGAAGCAGGGCGGTGTGCTGGTTCCCCGCAAACATCACCTTGTCCGCACGGCTTATGAGCTTAACGACGAACCGAGCGCCTATGGCGATCACGGTAATCTGCATAAAGTGGATGAGTGGTTGACAGCGCTGCTGGCTAATCTGGAGCCTGCAGCACGTCAGCGTATGATGCTTGAACTGGCGCAGGATCTGCGCCGGAATCAGCAAAACAATATCCGGCTGCAGCGTAACCCTGATGGCAGCGGATACGAGCCGCGCCGGATAATGACACGCAGTAAGAAGGGCCGCATCAAACGCCAGATGTTTGTGAAGCTTCGCACGGCAAAATACCTGAAAACCACCGCAACGGCTGACTCTGCCAGTGTGGAGTTTGCTGGGCAGGTGCAGCGCATTGCGCGGGTTCACCATTTCGGCCTGCGTGATCGAGTCAGCCGTAAGGGGCCACAGGTCCGTTATGCAGAGCGCCGCCTGCTGGGGGGGAATGATGAGGTGGAGATTGTCATTACGGACGCTCTTATGCAATGGCTAATGAATTAAAGTTTATAGTTACTAGAATTAGCGCTACACCGCTAGTGTATTTTTGCATGTAATGACGAAGTCATTATAGAGAGCATGAATTTCTGAACTCCATTCATTAGCTTTTTTGACTTTAGCTTCTGTTTCATCTGTCCAGTTCATATCCGTATCTTTATGACTTAGCATATTAGAATATGGCGTGTTACCAATATGGTTGGTGTTGCACGATAAGAATTCATCAAATGCCAACATTTGATTGTAAAAGTTGGTAGCTTTGGTTTCTAGTTCTTGATTGTGGAAATGTTGATCAGCATGACCCCAGCTATAACGCAACTTGTCAAAACCCTCGACGCTATTTTGATGAAATGTTGCACCGAAATTATGATTTTTTAAAAATTCGATAATTAGTGAGGTTGGTGGTAATAATGACATGAAATTTTTATACAATTCTATATCTGCATCTCTTTTCCTGTTTTGTTCTTCTTTTTTGTTATTTTCAATTATCACTTCAGGATACAGTTGTAGCGCTTTTATCGCTAAGTGATAGACCAATCCGGAAATGATTAATATTACTGCAATAGTGTTGCTTGGTGTTATGTTGCCGATATCAATGAGGTTTATGGAAGAACCGGTTGTCTTGTTGAGGAGATCAATAATCAAATTTAAGAATAATATGTAAGTTGGTGTTGGCCATGACAGTATGCTTAAACCAACAGCTATTAATGACCATGTGACTTTATTACTAAATTCCGGAAAAATTTTACCGATTAATTTTTTTGCTAAAATTTCTAAAATTTCTTTCATTTTCAATTCCTATAGATAAGACCTCTATTGTGCCATGGGTGATACATAGCTATCCAGTGGCTCAGCTTTTTCATGGTCAGTAGCCTGACTCGATGAACGCACAACTCACAGAAATCATGCGCCTTATCACCAACCTGATCCGCACCGGTACAGTGACCGAAGTGGATCGGGATAAATGGCTATGCCGGGTAAAGGTGGGCGAGCTTGAAACTAACTGGATTAACTGGTTGACGCTGCGTGCCGGTGGTGCCCGTACCCGTATATCAACGAAACCATTATTTCCGGCGGCACCGCTTATGAGGGCGGCGCGGTCCATGTTATTGACACGATGAGAGTGAACCCATGAGCGCAAAATTTTACACCCTGCTGACGGATATCGGCGCGGCGAAACTGGCTAGCGCCGCCGCGCTCGGTATCCCGCTTAAAATTACCCATATGGCGGTGGGTGACGGTGGTGGAGCACTGCCCACTCCCAGCGCACAACAGACTGCGTTAGTGGCAGAAAAGCGCCGCGCCGCGCTGAATATGCTGTATATCGATCCGCAGAACAGCAGCCAGATTATTGCTGAGCAGGTGATCCCTGAAACTGAGGGCGGTTGGTGGATTCGTGAAGTCGGCCTGTTTGATGAAAACGGCGCACTGATTGCCGTCGGGAATTGCCCGGAAAGCTATAAGCCGCAGCTCGTTGAGGGCAGCGGACGCACGCAGACCGTACGCATGGTGCTGATTACCAGCAGCACCGATAACATCACCCTGAAAATTGACCCTGCTGTGGTTCTGGCAACCCGCAAATATGTGGATGACAAGGTGCTGGAGCTTAAGGTGTATGTGGATGACCTGATGGCAAAACATCTTGCTGCTGCAGATCCACATACGCAATATGCGCCAAAAGCCAGTCCGACATTCACTGGCACGCCAAAAGCACCGACGGCAGCGGCAGGCAATAATTCCACGCAACTTGCTAACACGGCTTTTGTGCAGGCGGCAATTGCTGCACTGGTGGCATCTTCTCCAGCTGCACTCGATACGCTTAACGAACTGGCAGCGGCGCTGGGAAACGATCCTAATTTTGCCACCACCATGACAAATGCGCTTGCCGGAAAGATGGACAAGGCAGCCAATGGAAAAGACATTGCTGATGTTTCAGAGTTTCTCAAAAACCTTCAATTGCGAGAATCTTTCTCTGGTGTTGTTGGAACATCGCGAAACGCGAAGATGAGCGTAACGGTACCTGCTGCAACCGCCACGTTCTCAGCAGATGAATTGATTGTTGAAGAGAGTGGTGGTCAGCAATACAGGCTTGGTTCATTCAGTAAATCGGTGAACTTGGCAACAGTTGGTGCTGGCGGAATGGATGTTGGCGCACCTTCGGTATCGGGCTTTATTGCACTGTATGCAATTTACAACCCAACGACAGAAACTATTGAACTACTCGCTGTCGACGCGACTAGTTCAATAATGCCGGAGATTTATGGTGGTTTATCACTGCCAGATGGTTTCACTGCAAGCGCTCTGATCAGTGTCTGGCGGGTGGCGAAATCAAAATTTGTCACAGGCATACAAAAGGGAAGAAAAATATCTATTGAAAAGCAATCTGTAATAACTACAACAGCACAAGTTACAGCCCTTACGAAACTTTCGGTTGCATCAATAGTTCCATTAAATGCTCTAACAGTTTCGGGGAATGGCTTAATATTTGCAATTGAAGGGAGCGATTCTTCATTTGGTGGGCTTGTGATTGATATAGCATCTACAAGTTGGGGGGCGGGCTATACGTCCATTGGAGGGTATGTAGGAAACTATGGTATAGGAATTTATGGTGAATTCTCAGAAATAGTTCTATCAACGCCTCAGGCTATTTTTTATGATATAAATCCCAATGGGACATCGATTACAGAACACTCAGCATCGATATTTATTAATGGATATACGATTTGATTATGTATGTTTGATTGAAATGTGATGTGCATGCGCTTCAAAATAACACTGATTTTTCTAAGTTAACCTTATAAAAATCAGTGTTGCATTTTTAATTTGCACGAAGGAATGTATCTCTTATTTTACGTTGTGCTGGGATTTCAATTAATTTATATGAAAAATAGCTAATGGTGATTAATAACGTGAAGAATATAAGCATGACATATGTGCTGTTGAATATGTCGCGATTATATCCATTGAGATCGCTAAAAAGGACAAATACTATTTGCAGTGGAAAGTGAAGAAGGTAAGATGAGTAACTTATATCTCCTACCCATTCAATTTTCTCACCTAAGTTTTGCTTTAATGCATTTAATGATGCAAGGGCGCATATAGTTGGTGCAAACCCCAAAGAAACGATAATGAATATGTTTTCGATGTGCAGTATGGAAATAAATAGCCATGACAATAGAGAGAAAACCAATGTCGCTCTAAAATAATATGTCGAACCAATTTTGCTAATTGAATATTGTGTGATATTATAACTTAATCCTCCGAGGAAAAAACAGAATACACCTATCATTACGCCATTATTAATACCATAGAGAAAAAAAGCAGTTAAAACTATAACTATTAATGTAATTGAGTTTTTTTGTTTAAATAAACAAAAAATAAAAAACATAGAGTACATAAGAACTTCAATGGAGACAGACCATGTTGGTGCATTATATGACCAACCCCTTTCGAGTCCCCATGATTGTATCATTAATATATTTAAAATGGCATGATAAATGTCATTCATATAATAAACAAAATAAGAATTGTGGGTTTCGAAAAACAAAGCCTGTAAAAAAGCAACTAATATAAAACTAATGAAATAGAGAGGGTATAATCTACTTAATCTCTTAACGAAAAAAGCTTTTAATGTTATGCTTTTATTTTGTATGTTGTCATAGTATAAATA
>NZ_JANEWI010000090.1:0-504 GCF_028069775.1 Citrobacter sp. Igbk 17
CCTTCCTCCTCGCTGAAAGTACTTTACAACCCGAAGGCCTTCTTCATACACGCGGCATGGCTGCATCAGGCTTGCGCCCATTGTGCAATATTCCCCACTGCTGCCTCCCGTAGGAGTCTGGACCGTGTCTCAGTTCCAGTGTGGCTGGTCATCCTCTCAGACCAGCTAGGGATCGTCGCCTAGGTGAGCCGTTACCCCACCTACTAGCTAATCCCATCTGGGCACATCCGATGGCAAGAGGCCCGAAGGTCCCCCTCTTTGGTCTTGCGACGTTATGCGGTATTAGCTACCGTTTCCAGTAGTTATCCCCCTCCATCGGGCAGTTTCCCAGACATTACTCACCCGTCCGCCACTCGTCACCCGAGAGCAAGCTCTCTGTGCTACCGTTCGACTTGCATGTGTTAGGCCTGCCGCCAGCGTTCAATCTGAGCCATGATCAAACTCTTCAATTTAAGTTTGATGCTCGTGAATTAAACTTCGTAATGAATTACGTATGTTCACTCA
>NZ_JANEWI010000091.1:0-480 GCF_028069775.1 Citrobacter sp. Igbk 17
GCTGCCAACTTTGCTTTTGTTGAGGATGGAAACATCAATGGAAGAAACGGATCTGTACAGTGGAATGGATCAGATGTACGTATTAAGTATGGCTTTGAACCTGCTTCTGACGGAGCGGGCGAACGTATAGACCAAATTGGTGTTATGGAATATTGCTATAAAGGGAGCAATATACGGCGTCGCGGTTTCCTGGCGCAGCAAATGACAAACATAGATGATCGCTACACATTTTTCGGCGGTACGGCGACAGATGAAAACGGTGATGACTTTGCAGTGATGAATGTTGATGACCGCGCAGTCATTGCAGATCTGGTCGTGGTTGTTCAGGAGTTGAGGCGAGAAATTAGCATTCTAAAGAATATGGGTAGCTCACAGTGAACCTGATTGAATGCGAAGCTCTGACAGGAGTAGTTGCGGCGATTGGCAACAAATAGCCACCAGTCGTCGCAGATTATATTTATCCAGGACAGCAGCGCCATT
>NZ_JANEWI010000092.1:0-474 GCF_028069775.1 Citrobacter sp. Igbk 17
CACAACCACTCAGAGCGCACAGGAATCATCGGTAAATATCGATTCACTGGCTGATGATTTCCGCGAACGCATCGATGCTGCACAGGATGTTGATAGTGCAAAAGCACTGCGCGCTGATATCGAAAGCTCGAAGACCACGCTGGGTTCAGCTCTGTTCACCGAACTGAAGAACAAGGCCGTGAGGCGCTACTACCTGGTTGATTCCCGTAACAAGGTTGAAGCAGCGATCAACTCCCTGCCGTCTCCGGATGAACCGGGCGCAGCAGAACGATTCGCCGAAGTTGAGCGAGTGCTGGTAGCCAATAAGCGTCACATGGGCGACGAACTGCACGATCAGTTCAGCATCGCCCTGGCGGATATGAAACCGGAATACGTGGGCTAAGGGAGGCGGGAGGGTTCGCCCTCCCGGTAACGAGATGAGCAAATCATTAAATGCACGTTGCATCCGTCGCTGGACCGTCGAATTTAAAGGTC
>NZ_JANEWI010000093.1:0-467 GCF_028069775.1 Citrobacter sp. Igbk 17
TTCCTGTCCAGTTTCTCGACTTTTGCACCGGATTTCGTCAGGCACTCGAGAAAGACCTGCATCCCGGCCGTTAAACGCTCATCAGCGGTCGCATCAGACATTGCCTGCGCATCCTGCCAGATATCCAGCGCACTCAGTTCAGATACCGGATTCAGATTAATTTTTTCAAACAGGGACGCGTAAACCCCATTCGCCGAAGCGCGTTCCAGTACAACGCTTTCTCCACCCACAGTACTTTCATTTTGAACAGACATGAGCATTCCTTGTTAATCCGTTATAACGTCGTGATGGTTAAGGTTGTTTTGGTGCCAGAGATGACAGTTCGGCTCTGAGCTCCGCACTGAGCGCCGGGTTCAGCAGAATTTTTTCCAGCTCCTTTCGAAAAGCCTGGTTATCCAGCAGATTGGCCTTTAAATCACGCAGCAGGTTGCGCATGGAAAGCATGGCTTTCAGCTGGGGTATTTGTC
>NZ_JANEWI010000094.1:0-463 GCF_028069775.1 Citrobacter sp. Igbk 17
AGCTTAACCTTCGGGAGGGCGCTTACCACTTTGTGATTCATGACTGGGGTGAAGTCGTAACAAGGTAACCGTAGGGGAACCTGCGGTTGGATCACCTCCTTACCTTAAAGAAACGTTCTTTGTAGTGCTCACACAGATTGTCTGATGAAAAGTAAATAGCAAGGCGTCTTGCGATTGAGACTTACACGTCCCCTTCGTCTAGAGGCCCAGGACACCGCCCTTTCACGGCGGTAACAGGGGTTCGAATCCCCTAGGGGACGCCACTTGCTGGTTTGTGTGAGTGAAAGTCGCCGGCCGAAGTATCTCAAAACAGACTTCCGAGTCTTGTTTGAGATATTTGCTCTTTAAAAATCTGGATCAAGCTGAAAATTGAAACGACACACTGTTTCATTTCTCCGTAATAAGAAATGAAAAGCGGTGTGTTCGAGTCTCTCAAATTTTCGCAACACGGTGGTGTTTTACG
>NZ_JANEWI010000095.1:0-462 GCF_028069775.1 Citrobacter sp. Igbk 17
GAATCACAATTGTTTTCTCCTCCTACGGGTACTGAGATGTTTCACTTCCCCGCGTTCCCTCCCGCACCCTATATATTCAGATGCGGGTAGCACGACATCACTCGTGCTGGGTTTCCCCATTCGGAAATCCTCGGATCCACGCTCGGTTGACAGCTCCCCGAGGCATATCGCAGCCTCCCACGTCCTTCATCGGCTCTCGATGCCAAGGCATCCACCATGCGCCCTTAGACACTTACAAACACAACAAAAACCAAAGAATATTGCACAAAGAACACGCCACCGCTAGCCGGCAGCGTATCCATTGATGCTCGCAACCACTATCCAGTTCTCAAACACCACACCCCACCACCAAGGCGGTGGGACAACACCTGGAACAAGTCCGAGTGTTGCCTCAGGACCCAACAGTGTGTTGGTGGCCAACTTTGTTGTCATGCACCCGGCTCTCGCCCACTACAGACAAGC
>NZ_JANEWI010000096.1:0-462 GCF_028069775.1 Citrobacter sp. Igbk 17
CTCCACGACGGCGGTCCCAGCGCCGCGCGAACGGCGCTTGCCTATGCGAAGCAGAAGGACGAGATGTACATCTTCCAGGGCGGCAACTACACCCCGGACAACATCCAAGACCTGTTCCGCGGCCTGGGTAGTGACACCGCGATTCTGCTCGACGGCGGGGGGTCATCGGCGATCGTTCTGCGCCGTGATACCGGGGGCATGTGGGCCGGCGCTGGGTCGCCGAAAGGATCGTGCGACACCCGTCAGGTGCTCTGTGACTCCCATGAGCGGGCGCTGCCCAGCTGGCTGGCGTTCAACTAAGGCTTCGCAGCGCCGGCGGGCTCGGTCCTGCTACACCTGCGGCGTCAAATCCAGCGAGGTGATGGTCGTCATCCTGGTCACCAGCCACCGCGCGTCATAACGCTTCATGAACAGCCGGTAGGACAGATACTTCAATGCTGGGATGTTCTTGGTCACCGGACT
>NZ_JANEWI010000097.1:0-447 GCF_028069775.1 Citrobacter sp. Igbk 17
CTGGTAATATCTGAGTTGTTCCCTTTTTTAGCCTTGTCACTGACGCTGTTTATTAACTTTTTCGCTGATGGTCCTGTTGTCTGGCTGGTATCAGGGAGCGTAATGGTTACATCACCATCTGCAGTGAAAAATTGCTGCCAGTTCTGTTTGTCGTAGTTCAGGCCGCGAAGCGCCTCCGCGCTCTGGGTCACCAGCGCGGCAGTAACCATATTCTGTGCCACACGTGGAACTGCTGACCATGCTGCACCCGATTGCGTGGGACCGGTAAAGTTACTGGCCAGCGTCAGCCCCGTATTGCTTTCGATTGTTTTGACCGGGAGCGTATACGAGATGCCGCCTACAGTAGCAACAACAAAATCGCCTACCGCGAGTTCGGTAGTAAATGAAGTCCCTGCCCCTGATACCTGGGCAGAGTTATTCGTCAGGGTGAGTGTTCCTGCTGACATA
>NZ_JANEWI010000098.1:0-447 GCF_028069775.1 Citrobacter sp. Igbk 17
AGCCTTAATTAAGAGCGTCTTAATATTCATTTTCACCCACTAACCAGCCAAAATAAGTCATTTTAATAACCATCACCCCACATCTCGTCTATTGAAGCATGCTAGCAACGTCTTTGCTATCCACCAGTAGCAAGATTTCCAGTTCGGCGATGCGCTTTGTAGCGTATTCCAGTTGAGGTTCCATCACTCCCCCTTCACGCCAATGCCAGCGGCCGCCGCTTCACGCTGTGTTGCCGGATTAAACCAGAGGCATTCAGTGCGCACTTTCGTACCGCGCCCTGCACTGATACGTGATGCCTTTTTGGTTTTGGTCCAACCCAGCAACATGTCGTTGTACAACTCGCAGTCATAGCCGCTGATTATCACCATGCCGGTCATCGTTCTGGCCACAGCTAACAGTTGCTCATGCCCTTCAACGGTCATTTCATGGTTGTAATAGCGGTTACC
>NZ_JANEWI010000099.1:0-440 GCF_028069775.1 Citrobacter sp. Igbk 17
GTCGTCTGCAGAAACGCCGTGGCGCGCTCGGGCTCGTTGAGCATCCAGAACCGATTCGCCGCCCGGGGTATCGCCCAGGCCATCAGCTCGGTCTCGGTCAATTCGGCGGGATTCACCGCCGCCAGCACCGCGTCAGCTTCGCGACCGCGACCCTGCCAACCGAGTGCGTAAGCCAAGGGCAGGCGTGCCGCCAGGGCGTCCGACCTATCCAGCGCTGCCCGCGCCAACCGTTCGGCAAGCCGGACGTCGCCGAGCCGCAGGGCCTGCCCGGCTGCGGTCGCCGCATCCGTGACCGCGGCCGGGGTAGCACTGGCGGGGACGTCGATGGCCAGTGAGGACAGCCGTAACTGATCGCTGACATGGTCGGATGGGTGCTTGGCCAGCTGCGCGACCAGCGACACGCGCAATGCATGCGCGTGCTCGGCCGTCAATACGGCGCG